>NZ_JBIDFG010000014.1:0-88788 GCF_046635625.1 Gilliamella sp. BG1
TGGCTGATATTGAAATGATAGTCCCGCCATCAAGCGACTCAATAAATATAAATGATTTAGTGACCCAAGGTAAATGGGGAGATGATGATGGTGATGGACAGGGTGTAAACGGTGTTGTAGCATCGGGAAGTATATCGGTATCATTTACGGATAAAGATGGTAGTGCCGTTAGTCGTGGTGATGCATTAGATATATGTAAAGCACCTTATAAGGTAACCTTAGATATTTCGGAGGGAGCTTTAGCTACGCAGTATGGTGAGCCAAGAAGTAGTACTTTTAGTGGAGGAACAGCGGAGTATTATATCACACCACCTTCACCGCCCGTTATTTGTGCGGTCAGGCCGAATTTGAATTTTGGTAAAAATTCTAATGGATGGGATTTTGCAGGCCCAGCTAACATTTGGAATCCAGCTAAGGGTTTTTTAGTTCAGTCAACAAACCCATCATCTTACGACCAAAACTTTCCTACTACAGGAGCAGATAGATTGTATTTTGATTTGGACATAGGGGGTATTGACGCAAGTCAGTTGCGTTGGACAGTTAATACAAGTGGTAGTCTAAATGCAACGGTGGCTTGGAGGTTGCCAAACCAAGGTACAAACGAAGATAGATGGATTACGGATAAATCAAAATATGTAACACGGGTAACGTTAAATGGTCCAAGGGCAAGTAGTAGTCAGCTAAGTTCAAGTAATCCTGGTCAAATTACCGTGCCATCTTTGCCACAGAGGTTTGAGTTGGTGGGAAGGGATAGTAGTGGTAATGAGGTGAGGTATGGATTTGAGTTGAGACAGTGGTTTGTTCATCGAGCAGATAAAAGGTTTTCTGTCTCTGAGCAGGCCGCTTGGTGCCGTAGTTTGGGATACCATCTTTCACGGGTCAATGAGGTAACTAACGCAGTTTGTTCTGGAGTGGGGGTTAATCCTGCTTACCCTTGTACTGGAGCTGTTGGCGCTACGCCGCCGTCATCTGGTAATCATTACCAGCGTCAAATTGGTGCAGCTTTGTTCACAGAGTGGGGTTACATGAATAATTATGCCGATGCAGGTTTTCTCTATTTCGATCATTGGACGAGTGACGCTATAGGAGGCGATAAACACTTCGCCGTTAACTCAAACGATGGCTATGTGGACAGCAATAAGGACTCTCTCAACAGGTATGGTATTTGTACCACACCTTAGTGTTTATTTTTTAATTTGTAGACGTAGGAGGGCGCTGAGCAGGCAAGGCCAGTGAGCCTTGCGCTTTAATGACTGAAAGCCAAAACAGCTCCCGTTCGATACGAATTAAAAGCTTGTGCTTTTATTATTAACTGGCTGTTATTAAAAAGTTGTTATTAATAGCTATTATCAAATAACAAAAGTGCCTTTCTTAAAAAGCCAAATTCAATGTAATAAAAAAATAGCTAGCCTATAATTGTTTGATTTCATTTAAAAATAAAAAATCTAATAAAATCAATGACCTACCTAAGTAATTTTAGAGCAAAAAACACACTTATAGCTCCACAATGCTAATATGCTTGCCTTATCACAGCATCAAAATATACCGATAACGAAATAAAGCTAGCACGCCAAACTGGGCTGTTGGGCGTGTTTGTGTTTTAGATGTTATCAGCAATATTAATCATTCTGCTCATCTTTACATTTCTTTACAAAAAAATTGCTAAAAAACTAGCTAGTTTTTTTTTAATAGCTATAATTCTATTTATTATGGAAGATAAGCTTATTTAATGAATAAATAAGTATAAATATAAAGAATTATTTAATGGATGGATCGTAATGCAGTATTATTTTAGACTTCAGCACTGGAAGGCCTATGTCTTAAATCTTTTTAACCATTTAAATCTTAAAAAATTCTTAAAATTTTTTATTTTATCAAATAAATCTGTCGATTCATTTGTATTTGTTTCACGATTAAAATTTATCCTCAAATTTCCAATTCCGTTGTCTTTGCTATTGATGTCGCTATTACCATATTCATTTAGCTTACAGGCATTAATGGTAAGTACATCTAAGGTCATTCATGGTAGTGCGCCGTACTTTACGTTTGAAGGAGGACGAATAAAAGCAACAACGACTGACACGTTATTAGCTATTGAGTTGCCTGATGGTAGTACCATCAGACCATCAACTAATTTATCGAGTCCGACAAATCCGATAACCTTAATTAATGGAAGTGCTTTTAATGATATACACATGGCGGTGCCACAGGGGACAAATTCAATTAGTTTAAATGATTTAATTACTCGAGGTAATTGGGGAGATGATGATGGCGATGGTGATGACAAAGTTACGGCAACGGGAAGTTTGTCGGTTTATTTTGCTGACAAAGATGGTAATGCTGTTAATCGTAGCGATACACTAGATATTTGTAAAGCGCCTTATAAAATAATATTAAGTAGCACAGAAGGTAGTTTAACAACTCAGTATGGAGTGCCAAATAGAAGTGCTTTTGATGATAGTACAGTGCTATATTACATCAAACCGAATTCATCTGGCAGTTGTTACTTTGTGCGATACGTAAGACCAAATCTAAGATATGGTAGTATTACTGATGGTTGGGGGATGGACTTCGCAGGTCCACCTAACATATGGGATTCTAAAGAAGGTTTTCTTGTTCAGGCAACTAATTCATCCGATTATGGACTTAATTTTCCAACTACGGGCTTAGATGGTTTATATTTTGATTTAGGTATTGAAGGTGGAGATGCAAGTCAGTTGACTTGGCATGTTGAGACGAAAGGGGATATAAAAGCAACGGTAAGTTGGAGGAGACCAATCCAATTAAGTGATAGTGATATTTGGATTCCTGAGAGATATCAGGAAGATTATTATGTTACGCGGGTAACATTAAATGGTCCTAGTGCAAGTCCTAGTCAGCTAGATTCAGATTCTCCTAGCCGACTGAAAGTTCCATCTTTACCACAGACATTTGAGTTGGTGGGAACAGATAGCCTTGGTAATGAGGTGAAGTATGGATTTGTGTTAAAGCAGTGGTTCGTTAGTCGTGGTTTGGACTATTATCATATGTTTGGTTTTGTAAAACAATCAACATGGTGTGATAGTTTGGGTTATAAAATGTCACGGATAAGCGATTTAACCAATGCGAAATGCGGTATTTCGTGGCCGATGATGCCGTTTCCATGCGATGCAGATGGTGCTAAACCTTCTTCAGCAGGTAATTTTTATCAACGACGAATTGGTGCTGGATTTTTTACTGAATGGGGTCGTGTGGGCGATTACGGCGAAAAACCTTCCTCCTTGCAATATTTATGGACGAGTGACTTCTATGCAGTTACGGCTGAAGGCATGGTTATGGATTTTATGGGTATGGGTAAAGATTTTATTGCTGGTCTTATTGCTGATGGTCAGGATATGTTCCAATTTCCTGTTATTTGCGCCACACCTTATGAATAGGGTATGGGCGTTTATGGTGTAAATAGAGGTAATATAACCAAGCATGCAGCCTGTGAGTTAGTTGGGACGCTGAACAAGCAAGGGCTTTTAGCCTTGAGCTTTTATTATTAAACAACGGTTATTAAACCACTGTTATCAAATAACAAAAGCGCTTTTATTAAAAGTCAAATTCAATGTAATAAAAAACTATCCTATAAAAGATTGATTTTATTTAAAAATGCAAATAAAAACTTCAATAAAATCAATGCTCTACCTGAACGTTTTTAGAGCAAAAAATCTAACAATACCACAAGATTAATATACTCGCTTTACCATGGGGTTTAAATGTGCCAATAGCTAAGCGAGGTTATTCCACTAAATAGGGTGAGCTGGAATGTAGGTGTAGATATTAATAATTTCACCAAATCTCAAAATGACGGAAACATAACACCCTATTTTAATTATAAAATTAACCTATCTATAAAACCGAATCGTTTTCATCTTTACATTTCTTTACAAAAAAGTCCGCCAAAAAACTAGCCAACTATTTTATAAATGGTTATACTTTCATCGCTGTAGGAAAACAAGCTTATTAAATAAGCGAATAATTATAAAAATCTAAATAAAACAAAATATTACTTGACACGAGGAACGTGATGCATTATCATTTTAGGCACAAGGCACAAGGCACAAGGACTGGCAAACCTATGTCTTAAATTTATCAAATAATCTTATTCGACGCGTTCTTGCACGAAATTTATTTGTACCTTCCAAATTATCTCTCAACGTATTATCGAAATTGTTCCAAAAAAGCTTATTGGTGTTGGGGCTGTTATTATTGTTATCTTCATGGAGTTTACAGGCATTAACTAGTAAAAGTGGTCGTGCAAATAATCATCGTAGTGATGCAATAGTGCTACCTGCTGATCCAGTTATCTTATTTGCGACCCCTACCCTTTCCCCTTACTATCTTTATAATGAAGGTATTAACGATATTCAACCTGAACCCACGACACCTGAATTTGTTTACAATAAAGGATTTTTTGCTCAACTACATCCTTTATATGCTTTTAATTTTCCTACCACAGGTGCTGATGGGTTATTTTTTGATTTAGTTTTAGAGGGAAATGTAAATGATTTAATATGGGATTCTGATACACATGAAGGAATTACTGCCACAGTGACAAGTATACCAAGGAATGAGTCTTGGTTTTATGAGGTTTGCAGTACTCTGGAAAGTTTTATGCCTTCCTGTAGTACAAGAACTATTTTTAAAAAAAGTACATTTATACGCGTTATTTTAACAGGTCCATCAGCAAATCATGCTCAAAGAAACTCCAATAATCCAAGTCCAGTTCGTAAGCCACATTTGCCGCAAACATTTGAATTAGTGGGTAGAAATAGATCTGGTGAGGTATTGAAGTATAGTTTTATATTGAAGCAGTGGTTTGTCCATCGTGGTGATAAAATGGGTAACCAATCTGAGCAAACCGCATGGTGTAATGCGATAGGTTATCGTATGCCAAGAGTAAAAGATCTGACCAATGCGAAGTGCGGTGTAGGTGACTCCCGATACGACAATTTTCCTTGTAGAAATGGAATAGACGGCGCTTCACCACAGTCACGCCGTAATGATGTACTACGCAGTATAGGAGCAGGATTCGTAACGGAATGGGGAACCTTGACTATGTACAATAGTGCAGGCTTTACCAGGCGTGGTAACTATTGGACTAGCGATAGCGATTTCTTCGTAGAATCGGGCAGTGGCCAGGTTAATAACCTAAACTCAAATTGGGTTTCTAGCTCTAATGGTGGTATTTGCGTTTATCCTTAATACTAATTTCTTATTTTTTATATAAAAGAGATATTAAGCTTGGAATTAATCAAAAGTAAAGCAGTTAAAGAATAACGCTCAGCTTAAGTGAATCTAAGCTATGAAGCAAGCGTTAAGCGCTTTTACACAGCAAGTAAAAGCGCTTTCAGTGAAATAATAAAATAACAAAAAACGCAGTAATTTTATCATTTTACAAAAAACTAGATTACATCATGAAGTGCAACTCGTCTTAGCTCCTTAGAATAAAAGGAGGCAGGGCTTTTATTCTAAGGCCGTTTTCTTGGGCGCGAGTTCAATAAATATTGTATTTTCTTTATCTGTTCGTCGTCAACGAATGAAATAGTCGCTGACGTTTGTTTAAACATGCGGCAATCTGCTCTGGCTGTAATAATGTATTAGGTATTTTTCAATTTGATGTCATACCGAGCCTCTATGGGCCTATCATTACCGCTGTTTTTTCGCCTTTTCCGAGCAAGTGTCACCGCCTCATGCGCTTGATAGGCTTGTTTACGTTTGAATTTCTTTTTATCTCACGACTTATTGTCGAAGGATATTTAGAAACATAACACATATTTTAATTAAAAATTTAACTATCAATAAAACTGAACCGTTTTTATTTTTACATTTCTTTATAAAAAAAGTCCGCCAAAAAACTAGCCAACCATTTTTTAAATGGTTATACTTTTATCGCTATAGGAAAATAAGCTTATTAAATAAGCGAATAATTATAAAAATCTAAATAAAACAAAATATTACTTGACAGGTGAACCATAATGCATTATCATTTTAGACACCAGACACCAGACACCAGCACTGGCAAACCTATGTCTTGAATTTATCAAATAATCCTATTCAATGCGTTCTTGCACGAAACTTATTTGTATCTTCCAAATTATCTCTCAACATATTATCGAAATTGTTCCAAAAAAGCTCATTGGTGCTGGGGCTGTTATTATTGTCATCTTCATGGAATTTACAGGCATTAACTAGTAAAAGTGGTCGTGTAAATAATCATCGTAGTGATGCAATAATTTTATCTTCGACGGTGCTTATTGACTATGTAAGACCGAATCTAATGAAAGCTGACAGCCAGTTACCTGCAAGCCCAGTTGATATATGGAATCCTCATAAGGGCTTTTTAGTTCAATCAATTGATCCTGAATCATACAATCTAAATTTCCCGACCACAGGTGCACATAATTTATATTTTGATTTACTCATAACAGGAATAGATGTAAATGAATTGACATGGTTACCCGTCACACATGAGGGAATTACTGCAACAGTGACAAATGTTGTAGCTAATGATAGGTGGATTCCTGATGAAGACAAGGGAAAAGTTTTTCCCCGTGTTAAGCTAACAGGTCCAGTGGCAGGAAATCAATGGGATAATCCGAATCCTAGCCGAATTACTGTACCAAAGTTACCGCAGAAGTTTGAGTTAGTGGGTAAAGATAGTGATGGTAATGAGGTAGTAAGATATGGGTTTGAGTTGAGGCAGTGGTTCGTCAATCGAGGAGATAGAAGAGATACCGCTTCTAACCAAACTACATGGTGTAGCAGTTTGGGTTATCGTATGCCACAGATAAAAGATTTGACTAACGCTGTCTGTGTGGATCATAATCCTTATTCTTCTGATCCTTCCTATTCTAAGTGCAAAAATGCAGTAACTATTGATGCTAAGCTGTCGTCAGGTAATCGGTTTTATCAACGACGAATAGGAGCAGGATTTTTCACAGAGTGGGGAATGATAGACACATTCTTTATCCCCGATGCGGGTTTTGTAGGTTCTGCTTATTTGACCAGTATCCCTTGTTCGGAGGAAAAAAATGGCTTCTTAGCAGTACACATGGGGGGGGGGGACCTAGGTATGTGTGGCAAGGATGACGACGTGGCAACCTTGCGTGATCATGTTATTTGCAGTACACCTTAGCTGTTTATCTCTCCATTTTTGAGTTGCAGAGGGGCTGAAGCAGACAACGTATGTGCGCTTTTGTTATTAAGCAGCGGTTATTAAATAACAAAAGCGCTTTTTTTAATCCAAAATCGGTGTAATAAAAAATAGTCAGTCTATAAATGTTTGATTTATTTAAAAACATTAAACATAAGCTTCAATAAAATTAATGGTTTATCTGAACAATTTTGGTGATTTTAAAGTTTTGACTATGTGGTAATAAATTAACTTATTTTTTACTATGAAAATCTATTTTATAACAATCAGATAACTATCAATTTATACAAATCTTAATTTGAATAGATTTAAATAATTCGTAATTCTTTTAGTGATAATTTTATAAACGCATAAAAAATAGGCGCAAAAATTAAACCAATGACACCAAAAAGAGTTTCTAAAAATAGCATCGCAATTAGTAATTCACAGATACCAGCATGGATTTTTGTGCCGACAATTTTAGCATTAAGTACATATTCCATTTTATGGATTAAAATTAAATAAACAATAATTATTATTGAAACAGAAAATGATACGGTAAATGCGACAAAAAAGATTATTGTATTGACAATCAGGTTTCCAATAATTGGAATTAGACCAAAAATAAATGTTGCTAGCACTAAACTTTTACTAAATGGCAAATGAATACCAAACACGGGCAGAATAATAAATAGTAAAATCGCCGTCATTACGGTATTAAATAATGCAATCACAACTTGAGAGATAGCTACATATTGGAAAACCACAACTAATCGGTTTAGGCTGGTTTTCAAGGCTTTAGTCAATGGTCTTTGTGTAATTTGATTATGATCAGCGTTGCGTTGATTTTCTTTATAACCCAGAATTAATCCAATGATCATTCCTACAATTAATATAATTAAATCATGAAACACTTTTTTAATAATAGATTGTAGATAAAACACATGATCTTTAAGGTAAATCATTATAGTTGATTTAACTTCATCTAGATCATCAGGTAAATAATGGGTAATACTTGTTGGTAGACTGCTGATTACATTGTTGACCAGTAATTTCAAATTTGTTAATGTTTCGGTTGGATGCTTGGCCATATCAACAAACCAAGCAAATAAATACCAAAAGCCACCAATAAAAATGCCAATAATTAAAGTGGTAAGTACCAATACCGAAATTAATTTTGACCTATGGCTAAAACGTAGCATTTTTTGTGATAAAAAATCATCTAATTTTTGTGTTAACGTATAGGTTAATAAGCCTGCAATTACTGCAGGCATTAAATGCACTTGCATTAAGATAATGAAACTAACCGAAAATAGCACAAGGCAAAACAGCCCTAATTTTTGATTGTTATTAAGTAACATTATTGATTTATTTCCTTTAATAATTAATGCGATATATTAAAACTATGAGTATATGAAGTAAAAATAGATGAAATTATAACAGATGGTTAGTTATTCATCCGCTTATTATTACTAGCTAAACAAAGTCAGTCTTAACAAATATTTTTTATAGTGATAAAAATATGGGAATGCAGTCTGTCATATAAACGCTAAGGTATAAAACTATTTAAAATAATCTTATACCTTTAAAGTGAGGTTGTTTAACAACCTCTTTTATATTTTGGAAATGACTAAGGCAATGCTATTTAATTACATAAAAATTAACATCGCGAGTACTTCGGAGGGCATCAACAAATTGCCTTAATTCTTTACGGTAACTTTGCTCAGGATCGTTTTCTTTTGTGCATTTGTCTACAGAAGAATAGCTTTTCGCCATTGCATCATTTGAGGCTAAATTATTGTATGGTTTTGTAAAATCACTACCTTTTAATGTCATAAGATGATTCCAATCATTTAACAGGCCTTCCATATATTGGCGACCTTCTTCGCATTTTATGTTATTTAAGTCAATCTTAGGAATAACATATTGGCTTATCTCGCTGAACTTTTTAGGCTGGTAAGGAAAACTAATGTCTTCTTGTTCATCTTCTTTTATAAGCTCAATAAAGTCGCTTTCACGATATAATTTTCTAAAACGTTCTTGATAAGATTGGTTTTTCTTTAATCTTAGGTCTTGGGTTATTTCTTCTGGGAAAGCCTGATCATAAGAATAATTCCAATGATAATCACTCCTTTCAATCAATATATCATTAATTAATTTTGCTGGCATTTCTATTTCTTGCTCTTTACCATCAATAATGGCTGGGATTTTATTGATTTCTCTGTTTTGTTTTAAGATCTTTTCGTATTCCTCATCACTAATTTCAGAGGTTGAATAGATGACTGTATATAAATAATAGTTGCTTTGAGTTGGGTTAATAAAACCTGATTCTCCAAATTGAGCCGGTTTTACGACAAAATTGAAGTCGTCATTATTATACGATAAGGTATGTTTGCCGTATTCAAATGTATAATTAACACCTGATTTGGCAGGGATAGTTAGTTCTTTACCATCGATAGTGACTTTTATTTCGTTAGCAGTAGGATTGTCAATCCAACGGTCGATAGAGCTAGGTTCAGAACAGCCAACAAGTGTTAGGCCAAAAGCTAGTAGTAAACTGTATTTTATTTTCTTCATCATAAAATTTATTATAAATATTAAGAAAAGACTATGATGCTATCATATTATGAATAAATTTGTAGTGGTTTTAAGTTTTTATATGAATTTTTTTTACTATTAACCAAGCTGGCTAAGTGTAGGTTGTCAGGAAATTTGCTTTAATTCCCTAAATTTGATGTGGTGATTGTAGCTATTTTGATCACTAAAAGCCCAAACGCCCGAAGCCACCGCATAAAATCCACGCTATTACTAGTAAAAAATTTGTTATTAAAGTTGTTGATTTTTTTGTGGTTTTTATTTATAGGCTTTTTAATTAAAAACAAAAAAGGCTACTAAGTAGTCTCTATTTGTCAAAGTAACACTCAATACTATTTAATTACATAAAAGTTTGCATTGCGAGTATTTTGGATAGCATCAGTAAATTGTCTTAATGCTTTGCTATAAGTTTGCTCTGGATCGTTTTCTTTTGTACACAGGCTTTCTGTTTCGTAGTCTTTATCTATTGCATCTTCTGATACTAACTCATTGTATGGTTTTGTGAAATCACTACCTTTTAAGGTAAGAAGATGATTCCAATCATTTAAAAGACCTTCTAGATATTGGCGACCTTCTTTACACTTTATGCTATTTAAATCAATATCAGGAATAACATATTGTTCTATTTCGCTGAATTTTTTAGGACGATAATGGAAACTAACTTCTTTCCAATTAATATTTTCTTTTAAAAAATCAATAAAATCACTTTCACGATATATTTTTCTAAGTCGTTCGTAATGTGGTTGGCTTTTATCTGATTTTTGGGTGACTTTTTCAGGAAATGGCTCATCATAAGAATAATTCCAATAATTATCAATTTTTTCGATAAATACATCGTTGATTAATTTTAGGGGAAGCTCAACTTCCATTTCATCACCGTCAATAATGACTTCAATATTATTGAACTCTTTGTCTTTTTTTAGAATTTTTTCATATTCTCCTTCACCCAAATCAGATTCTGAATAAATGAGAGTGTGTATAAAATAGTTGCTTTGTGTTGGGTTAATAAAGCCTGATTCTGAAAAATATTGAGCTGGTTTTGCAACAAAATTGAAGTCTTCATTGTTATACGATAAGGTATGTTTGCCATATTTAAAGGTATAATTAATACCTGATTTTGCTGGAATGGTTAGCTCATTTCCATCAATAGTGACTTTGATTTCGTTATTGGTAGGGTTGTCAATCCAACGCTCAATAGAGCTAGGCTCAAAACAACCAACAAGTGTTAGGCTACAGGCTAGTAGTAAACTGTATTTTATTTTCTTCACTATAAAATTTATTATAAATATTAAAAAGGAATATGATGCTATCATATTGTAGGTAAATTTGTGGTAATTTTAGGTTTTTATATGAATTTTTTTTACTATTAACCCGTAAATAGTGAGGATGTATGAAATTAATCGTCGATAATATGAGTTGTCAACACTGTGTTAAAGCAATAACAAAAGCAATTAATGATATTGATCCAAATGCAAAAGTGACCGTTGATTTAACCAAACACGAGGTTGATATCGAAAATAGTTCTATTTCGCAAGAAGCTGCGATTACTGCTGTTAATGAGGCTGGTTATGAGTTTGTTAGGATTGTGTAATAACTACATCTATATTTGACGGCACTAGGCTATTTTGAAGCATCTTTTCTATTTTAATTTGTTGAAATTTCAAATTAAAACAGAACTAATAAAACTTTGTTTAAGGTATTGGCATATTTTGGGGAATGCTAGAATGCTTTTATCTGTTTATTAATAGGCTATTGTTATAAGGATATATTATGAAAGGTAAAATATTGAGTGTTACTGTGGCTATTATGGCTTGGTGTGGTGCAGTTTTTTTTGTTAATGCTTATCAGATTGATTGTCCACAAAAATTTAATATTAAAGAAGAAGTTGTAAATATGCCTGATGGGTGGGAAGTTTCTAATGATATAAATAGTAAGGAGGCATCCTTTTTTAGTATGATTGTTTATCACGATAAGCCTTCTAGAATGGCGGCTTTAAAACCAGCAAAAGGAACGGTTGACGGTAAGAAACATGAGTTAATATGGGAAGTTAATTATAAGACAGATGTTGAACCTTATTATGTTAGTTGTTCTTATAATGGAACTAGAGTTGAGTTGATAAAACAAATTGATTTATCAATGAAAAGTTGTTGGGCTGATTATTTTGAAGACGAGCAAGGAAAGCGAGGAACGCTCAGTTGTAGTACGAGTGAAGCAAAAGATCTGCATTAGTTGCGTATGGGATTTGTTGTTATATGCAATAGTTAGTAACGTAAATCCCATTAATATTTTGAACAATTACCACCAGCGGTAAAAATGATGCGTTGGTCCAATTCCTTTCCCTATATTTAAATCATCGGCATGGCTAATTGCGCCTTGTAGATAATTTTTTGCTTGGGCGATTGCTTCTTCTAAATTATTTTTAGGTAATAATGCTGCAATAGCTGCTGATAATGTGCACCCCGTTCCGTGAGTATTTTTAGTTTGGATGCGTGGAAAGGTCATTCTTATTATATTATTGTGTGTGATCAAATAATCAGGGCTTTCTTTGCTTGGTAAGTGTCCACCTTTCATTAATACCGCTTTACAGCCTAACTTGAGTAATTCATGCCCTTGTTTTTGCATTTCATCTTCGGTTTTAGCTTCATCACAATCGAGTAGCGCTGCTGCTTCTGGTAGATTGGGAGTAATAATTGTGGCTAAGGGTAATAAAAGCTCACGAATAGCTGTTACGGCATCAGACTTTAAAAGGGGATGTCCACCTTTAGCAACCATTACAGTATCTAACACGATAGTAGGAATAGGGTTTGTTTTAAGAAGGTGGTGAACGGTTGCAACTATTTCTTTATTCATTAGCATACCCATTTTTACGCTATCAATTTGAATATCTTGATAAAGTGTATTAAATTGGGCTTCAATAAATTCGGGCGATATAGCTAATACCGCATCAACTCCTTGCGTGCTTTGTGCTGTTAGGGCAGTGATAACTGACATACCATATGCACCAAGTGCAGAAAAAGTTTTTAGATCGGCTTGAATACCTGCACCACCGCTAGGATCAGATCCTGCAATGGTTAATGCAATTGTTGTCATGATAGTATTTCCTATTTAACTTGTTTGATTTTGTTGATAAGCGATAATGTTGCTTGTTGAATATCTTTTTTGCCACAAATAGCCGAAACTACAGCAACGCCGTCAATGCCCGTTTGAATAATATTAGTTATATTGTTTTCATCAATACCACCAATGGCAACAGCTGGGCACTGTTTTAGTTTGACTAATTCAGTTAATTGTTCTGTTCCTATTGCTACCGTTGTATTTTTTTTGGTTATGGTTGGGAAGATAGGCCCTATGCCAATATAATTAACCTGCTGCCAAGGAACTGCTTCAAGTTGTTGTTGGTTAGTTACCGAAAGGCCTAACCATTTATCTTTGCCGATAAGTTGTCGAGCTACATCAACAGGCAAATCACTTTGCCCAATATGGACACCATCGGCATCAACCGCTAAAGCAATATCTACATGGTCATTTATAAATAGTGGAACAGAGGTGTCGTTTAATGCTTCTTTCAATGCTAAGGCAGCGTAGTACCAATCTTTACCGCTAAATTCATGTTCAGATCTTAACTGTATTGCAGTCACACCATTTGAAACAGCAATCTTTGTGGTGTTTACCATGCCATTAATGCCACCGCATAATAATGGATCAAGGACTAAATAGAGGGTTAAATCCAGTCGTTTTTTCATTTGATTTCCTTATTAAAGCGATGGGTTAAATGTTGAGAGTTGATCTAATAGTGATATCGAGAAAGTTCCTAATCCTTGTTGTTTATTAGCTAGTTCACCAGCTTTTTTCATCATAAAACATGCACAGGCAGTGGCTGATAATGGGTCAGGAGAATTAGCTATGAAAGCCGCTACCATTGCAGATAATGAACATCCTGTACCTGTTACTTTTGTTAAAGCAATATCACCTCCAGTTATACTATATGTGCTGTTTCCGTTAGTTATGTAGTCAACATCGCCCGTCATTGCGACAATAGTTTGATATTTTTGCGCAAGCTCTTGGGCAGCGTTTAAAGCTGATTGAGTTGTGTCTTGACCGTCGGGTCCTTTTGAGAAAGATTTTTGACCATTTAGTGCTAATATTTCTGAAGCATTACCTCGTATTACTGCGGGATTAAATGATAATAATTGATGTGCAATTTCAGTTCGATAATTAAGTGCTGCTCCTACAGCAATAGGATCGAGTACCCATGGGGTTTGTGTTTGCTGTGCCTTGGCGGCCGCTAATAGCATACTTTGGGCTGTGTTGCTGTGAATAGTGCCAATATTAATCAGTAAGCTATCGGCAATACTGACAAATTCAGCAACTTCTTGTTCTGCAATCACCATTGCTGGAGATGCACCAATAGCAAGTAGTACATTGGCGGTAAAGTTTTGGACTACATCATTAGTAATGCAATGCACTAGTGGGCGGTGTTGTTTTATATGATTGATAAAAGGAGCGGTTTGGGTAATTTGGAATGATTTGGCTACTGACATATTTCTTCCTTTCTTACTGATTTATTAATTCTATAAATGTCGGGAAGAATTTGCCAATTTAAGGCTTTTATGGCTTAGACTTCCCTACGCTGGTATAATCCAGATCAGGTTCAACGGGTGAAATCTCAGTTTTTTGTTTAGACAAAAAACACCCCGAGTCAAATTGATTTTTTATTATGAACTGATTATCTGTTTTTAACAAGCTATTGTAATAATCTTTCAATATCAGTAATTGCTTTTCTATCTGGTAAGAAGATGATTAGATGATCATTGTCTTCTATGGTTAAATCAGTATTAACGATAATAACATCTTCTCCACGCACTACAGCTCCAATGGTTGCACCCGATGGGAGTTTTAGGCCATTAATATTTTTGCCAACCAGTCTTGATGTTTCACCATTACCATTGGCAATAATTTCGACAATTTCGGATTCTCCTTGTCTTAATGAAACAACTTTAACAACCCCAGTTTGTCTAACATGGCTTAATAGCTCAGATATTGTGGCGTGTTGTGGGGAAATCGCAATATCAATCACACTATCATTAATTAGTTCAAGGTAGGCTTGGCGTTGAATTAATACAATTACTTTTTTCGCTCCCATTCTTTTGGCTAACATGGAGGACATGATGTTGGATTCATCATCACTGGTAACAGCGATAAATAGATCAGTAAGTTCAACTTGTTCTTGTGAGAGCAATTCTTGATCCGATGATTCCCCATGTAATACTGTTGTATTAACAAGTTGCTCGGCAATTAATTCTGCTCGTTCGGCATTTCGCTCAATTAATTTGACTTGATAGTTATTTTCTAAACGTTTTGCTAGAGCGACAGCGACACCACCACCGCCACTGATAATTATTCGTTTATATGGTTTTTCTAACCTTTGTAACTCACTGGTCACCGCTTTGATATTAACGGGGGGAGTTATAAAGTAGACCATATCGCCCGCTTCTATAAGTGTTGAACCAAGCGGTCGGATAAAACGGTTTTTACGGTAAATAGCTACTACTCGAGCTTCAACATGCGGTAAATGTTCTTTAAGTTCTGATAACTCACTACCTACTAAAGCACCACCATAATAAGCGGTGACGGCAACTAAACAGACACGATTGTCGTAAAAAGATGCAAATTGTAGCGAACCAGGATATTGTACTAATTGACTAATATGGTTGGTGATAAGATTTTCTGGAGCAATAATGTGATTTATATTTATACAATCTTTGTTGAAAAGAGGGTAGTTTTCGTTATTGTATTCAGGTGATCTAATGCGTGCAACTTTTTGTGGAATATTGAACATGACATGCCCAATTTGGCAGGCCATCATGTTGACTTCATCAGAGTTAGTTACAGCAACAAGCATATCAGCTGATTCAGCACCAGCACTTTCTAAAACTTGTGGGTATGATGATTTTCCGCAAATCACCTGTAAATCAAAACGTTCTTGTAGTGATTGTAATTTATCATAATTTTCATCAATCACCGTGACATCATTTTGTTTTTCAGTAACAAGATATTCAGCAAGCGCACTACCTGTTTGTCCTGCACCAAGAATAATAATCTTCATAACTAACCTGTATATTTAAATGGCTTTAAGTGTTACCCATTTTCCTTGTATATTAAAGCCATTGCATACTGTTTTATTTTTAGTAACAATCAGTTATTAATTTTTCAATTATACAAAACCGATTGCATCATAAACTTTTTTCAAAGTTGGTTCGGCTTTTGAGCGTGCTTTTTCTGCCCCTTCCTGCATTATTGAAATTAGATAACTTTCATCATCTCGATACTGATGATACTTCGCTTGAAGTGTAGTTAGCATATCAATGACTTGTGTTGCTACTTCGGTTTTAAGGTGGCCATACATTTTGCCTTCGAACTCTTTTTCAAGTTCGCTGATAGGCTTACCTGTCACGCCAGTTAAAATGTCAAGTAGGTTTGAAACACCAGCTTTATTTTTTAGATCGTAACGTACCACAGGTGGCTCATCTGAATCGGTCATTGCACGTTTTATTTTTTTCTCGATATCTTTTGGATTTTCGAGTAAACCAATTACGTTATTGCGATTTTCGTCTGATTTAGACATTTTTTTAGTGGGCTCTTGTAGTGACATGACGCGAGCACCCACTTTCGAAATAAAGGGCTCAGGAATAGTAAATATGTCACCGTAAAGCGCATTAAATCGCATAGCAATGTCGCGTGATAGTTCAAGATGTTGTTTTTGGTCGTCACCTACTGGTACTAAGTTTGCTTGATAGAGCAAAATATCCGCAGCCATCAGTACTGGGTAATCAAACAATCCCGCATTGATGTTTTCAGAATGACGAGACGATTTATCTTTAAATTGAGTCATACGGCTAAGTTCACCAAAGTAGGTGTAACAGTTTAATGCCCAGCCGAGTTCTGCATGCGCAGGCACTTGTGATTGTACAAAAATGGTACTTTTTCGCGGATCAATACCACAAGCTAAATATAGAGCGAGTGTGTCTAATGTGGCTTTACGTAATTTGTTCGGATCTTGGCGTACGGTAATTGCATGTTGATTGACGATACAATAAATGCAATCATATTCGCCTTGCAGAGCCACCCAATTTTTTAAAGCACCTAAGTAGTTGCCAAGTGTTAGTTCTCCTGATGGCTGAGCGCCACTAAATACAATCGGTTTGCTCATAATTTATTCCTAATCTATGCTAATTATTTTTTTGCCTTAGCTTTTGGCTGAGGTAATAATGTTAATATGTCTTTAAAATCGTCAAATAAGAAATCAGGGTTGCTAGTGGCAATCGATATGCCATAGTTATAACCATAGCTTAATGCAACAGTTGGGCAGTTAGCATTTTGGGCTGCAGTAATATCATTTTTTGAATCACCAACAAAAAGTAACTGATCACAGAATAATCCAAATTTAGCCATTACTTGGTATAAAGGGGCAGGGTGTGGTTTTAATTTGATCACATCCCCTCCACCAAGCACTAATGAAAAGTACTCTTTTATGCCTAAAGAAGTCAGCAAAGCAGGCAAAAACTGTGCCGGTTTATTGGTTACTAATGCTAGTGGATAATTATTATCGTGAAGTACTTTTAAGGTCTCTTTAACATTGGGAAACAGTTTTGTTTCTGCATCGATGACTTTATCATAGTGTTGATTAAATAGATCTTTAGCTTTGGCAAATAGTTCTGTTGATGGATCGACTTCAATTGCTTTGAATACTCGTTCTAGCATAATATCAATACCATTGCCTACAAAATTTTTGACTTGTTCGTTGCTGATTGTAGGTAGATTCAAGTCTGCTAACATATTTTGTGTTGCTAATGCTAGTCCTGGTACGCTGTCAACTAATGTACCATCTAAATCAAAAGCTACTGCTTGAATATTTTCTAGTTTATTCATGTTCAACTCCTGCTAATTCTTTACGCATGGCGTCAATAACTGTTTTATAATCGGGTTGGCTAAATATAGCTGAACCAGCAACAAACATATCGGCACCAGCTCTAGCTATTTCGGCAATATTGTCAATTTTTACACCGCCATCAATTTCTAAACGAATATTGCGTCCAGATTCAATAATGCGCTGTTTAGCTTGTTGTAATTTCTTAATTGTTGAAGGTATAAAAGATTGACCTCCAAAACCTGGGTTAACACTCATTAATAAAATAATATCAATTTTATCCATGACGTAATCTAAATAATCAAGCGGTGTAGTTGGATTAAATACAATACCAGCTGTGCAGCCATGATCTTTAATTAACTGTAATGAACGATCCAAATGGACAGTAGCTTCCGGATGAATAGATATATTGGTTGCCCCAGCTTTGGCAAATGAGGTAATTATCTCTTCAACAGGTGATACCATCAAATGCACATCAATGGGAGCCTTAATACCATAGTTTCGTAAAGCTTTACAAAACATTGCTCCCATTGTGAGATTAGGTACAAAATGGTTGTCCATGACATCAAAATGTATTACATCAGCTCCTGCATCTAGCACTTTTTGTGTATCTTCACCAAGGCGAGCGAAATCAGCTGATAATATTGATGGAGCAATAATGTATTCTTTCATAACTTACCTCTAATAACTCGCTTTATATTTAGCTATCTAAGACTTTTTGTATAATGCTAGAATCTCGTCAATTTTTTTTCTTCCTTTACCGGCACAGCTAATTGATCGTCTCATTTCTGTTCGATAAAGTTCGCTTGCATTATTATAAAGGTTCATTGTGTAATCAGTATAATGATTAGACACAAGCACGGGTATGTTTTTTTTATACGCCATAGTTTCAGCTAATTCTGACAAGTTTTTGTGCTCTTCAAATCCAAATATATTTGAGTAATAAGCCGTAAATCCAGCTGATTCATTTGGGGGTATATAGGGGGGATCACAATAAATTACTGAATTTTTTGCCGCTTTCTTCATTACTTCGTGGTAAGGTGCGCAAAAAAATTGTGCTCTTTGAGCTTTTTCTGCAAAAAAGTAAAGTTCTTTTTCAGGAAAATAAATTGTCTTATAGCGTCCAAATGGTACGTTAAATAGTCCATTGTTGTTATAACGACATAAGCCGTTATAACAATGTCGATTTAAATAGACAAATAAAAGCGATCTGATGTACTGATCTTTACTTCCATTAAATACATCACGCAGTTGATAAAACGCATCTGGGTGATTGTTTTGAGCAACAAATAGTAATCTAAGGTCACGGATAAATTGATCTGGACTTGATTTTAATAATGTAAATAATGAAATTAAGTCATGGTTGATATCCGCTAAGATATAACTTTTATAGTTAGTATTTAAAAAAACAGAACCAGCTCCAACAAAAGGTTCTATTAGCTGATCGCCCTCTGGTAGATACCGTTTAATTGTGTCCACAAGCTCATATTTTCCTCCAGCCCATTTTAAAAAGGCTCGTTGCTTCTTCAACGGATACTCCTATTTGTCGTTGATCGGATAAATAAACGATATCCTTGGTTATTTTGCTACTTTTTCTTTATTAATCATTGCACCAGATTTAACCCATGGTTTGTCTTTCTGTAGTGCATTTGGCAAAGACTTGATTGCTTTATGTGCCTCATCTACTGATGAATAGTTGCCTTTTATTAAAATAAACATTGAACCAGATTTATGTTTGGTTTCATAAATATGGTAATCTGTTATATCGTTTTGTTTTACAAATTTTTTTAGACCTTCAAGTGATTTAGAGGCACTAAGCTGAACGACATAATGATCATTTTTTATCTTAATATTTTTCCCTAAATCATTATTTTCAGTTTTACGATTAACAGAGTTCGATGTGTTTTTTTTCGTATTATTTTTATTTGATTTAACCCTACCATTAGATGTTGCCGCAGAATGATGATTTGCTTTAGAATCTCCATTTGAGTCATTTATTGATAGGTTTAAGCCATCACTTGTATCTGAAAAGGATTCAAGTTGCTGTTGTTGTGTATTAAATTTATTTAATGTACTGTTTGATGTATCTGTCACCAGTTCATTACTTTTAGGTTGATTTCCACCAATTCCAACACTATTTTGTTCATCAGTGATTGTATTATTGTTTTCTTCTGTTGAAGCCACTCCATTAACCACAGGTGGTGTTAATGGTGTTCCTTCTTTTTTACGAGAAGAATTAAAAATAATCAAACCAAGCAATAAAAGAATAATAATTGCTGAACCAAAAATAATTAATTTTTTCTTTGGAAGATCTTGAAGAAAACTAAGTAATCTGAATGAATGCGCAGAATCCTTATTGGGTTGTTCTGATATATAACGGTCATCTTTATCTACACGCATACTTACTCCTTAACCTATCAAAAGATTTATTACTTAATGATTAGCTATTATTTCTAAAATACACGACTTAAATTTGCTCTATTTTATCAATAATATAATTAGCAACACCTTTGGCGCTTTGTTCATCGGTTTTAATTGTAATATCAGCAATCTCTTCGTAAAGTGGTTCGCGCTCTCCAGCTAGCTCTTCGTAAAGCTCACGTGGTGTGTTGCTTCCTTGTAGTAATGGGCGGCGTTTATCTTTTTGTGTTCTTGCCATCTGTTTTTCAATGGTTGTTTCAAGATAGACAACGATTCCTCGAGCGGATAATCTATTTCGTGTCTCTTTAGATAAGACTGAACCCCCACCAGTTGCAAGAACTACACCTTGTTTTTCAGTCAATTCGTTAATGACTTTTTCTTCTCTGGCTCGGAATCCCTCTTCTCCTTCTAGGTCAAAAATCCATGCAATATCGGCTCCAGTACGTTTTTCAATCTCTTGATCTGAGTCAAAAAAATCCATGCCTAACTGTTGTGCAATTTGTCGGCCTATAGTGCTTTTTCCTGCCCCCATTGGGCCAATTAGAAAGATATTTCGCTTTTCTGCCATTGTTGTTTCATCATCTGTTAATTTTGGTTAAAATATACAACACAATGTCAACTTGCTTTGATTTATATGATCATTCGCTTTATCATTGTGTAACTTTTCTTGGATCTCCGTCTAACGACAAAAATTTAGGTCGGTAATTATCTCAATAGATAGTACCTTTTGGCAATAGGTATTTACCAATACTTTTAGCTAATACCAGCTTGATGCAAATCATGGATGTTTAAAACCCCTACTAATTCATTGTTGTTATTAACAACCGGAGCGGCAGTAATATTATGATCAGTAAATAATTTTAGTGCTTCGACAGCCTTCCAACTTTCAGGAATTCGATGTCCCAAGCTGGTCATAACGTCCATAATGTTATCTTGTAATGTACCATTTTTTAATAATAAGCGACGTAAATCACCATCGGTAAATACACCAACTATTTTATTATTATCTTGGCAGATTGCAACTAGCCCTACTCCTGTACGGCTTAATTCTAGCATGGCATCAAATACGGTTGCAGTTTGTGGTATTTTAGGAATACGATCACCTGTTCGCATTACATCTTTGACATGATTGAGTAATTTAGCCCCTAAACTACCTGCAGGGTGGGAGCGTGCAAAATCTTCTTCTTTAAAGCCTCGTGCTCGCATTACTGCAATTGCTAGCGCATCCCCCATTAATAATGTATTAGTTGAACTAGAGGTTGGCGCAAGTCCCATAGGACAAGCTTCCTTTTCAATTGAAATATCAAGAATTGCTTGGGCTGATTTAGCAAGTGGTGAATCCAACCCTCCAGTGATAGCAATAACAGGCACCTGCATTTCGGTAAGAATAGGTAAAATTAAATTAAATTCCTTAGCTCGACCCGAGTATGAAATTAATATAGCTACGTCGTTTTGAGTTATCATTCCTAAGTCGCCATGCAGGGCTTCCGATGGATGCATGAAAAAAGCAGGACTTCCTGTACTAGCTAACGAAGCGGCAATCTTTTTCCCTATATGCCCTGATTTTCCAATACCCGAAACAACGACTTTACCTTTGGCGGTTAAAATAAGTTTGCATGCGTTAACAAAATCTTTGCCTAATCTATCTGGTAATTTTTTTGCTTCGTATATCTCCAATTCAAGAAGCTCTCGACCATATTGTAATAATTTATCCATTTAATTAGCCTATTGAATAAAACGTGTTATCAGTGCATTTATAATCGGAAATTAAGGACAAGACGATTATAAAAGATGAACAGGTTTTAGTTTAACAATTAATGTTTAAATATTCAAAAAAGTATGCATTTTAGACTTAATATTTACTAATTACTTTTTAATAATCTAAAAACCTAGGGCAACTTTAATTCCTAGTGTAATTAAAATGCCTCCTAGTAATTTATCAATTATAAATTGAATTTTAAAGTAACGTCGTTGTACACTTTGCCTTTGAAAAATAAAGACGACAAAAGGCCACCAAAAAACACCTTCAATCCAAATAATAAACGCAACGATTAGCTTATCAAGTGTTGATGATTCTGCATTAAGCACTTGAGTAAAGGTAGCTAAAAAAAATAACGTTGCTTTAGGATTAAGTAAATTACATAAAAAACCTTGCATAAAGGCTGATTTTTCTGAAATTGGCTGCATGAGTTGTGGCTTACCAATATAGGTGGTATTTGGTTTTTGAGCGAGCAGTGCCTTTATGCCAAGCCATATTAAGTAAGTGGCACCCGCATAGCGTAAGGCGTTATAAAGAAGTGGAGTTGTGGTGATAAGTACTGCAATACCCGCAATACAATAGCTCATATGAACTAAGATGGCGATGATGACGCCTAGACAAGTGAGCAATGCTATCTTGCGGTTATAGCTTAAGCTATTTTTTAACACCAAAAAGAAATCAGGCCCAGGTGAGATCATACCTAAAAAGCTAATTGTAGAGACAAAAATTAATGTATCAAACGTCATTTTTCGTGCCTATTTAAATACTTGTGCTGAATTATTGAGCGTTGCAATATTAGATTTATTTTGTTCAATAAACTGTTTTTTATCAAAATTAGGTTCAGTTAAATAGTCAGTCAAAAATTTAGCGTTAGTTTTGACTTGGGCTCCATTTAAAATTAAACGAGGTAAGTCAATCTGATAAATAGTTTGATCAGTGTTTTTTTGTAGATCTTGCGTATGTGCATTTGTTAATAAATAAAGTTTGCGTTCTTTTTCTGAAAGACGATTGATTGTTGGTGTGCCTGCTCCCATCATTAAATGATCTGGAAAAATATAAAATACAGTATCTTCTAATACACCTTCTTCTTTTAGATGTTGGATAAAAATTCCCAAATTATGATCTAGTGAAGCAGCAACGAAAGACATATTATCTGATTTTGGTGAAATAACCGATTTCATTCTTTCATCATCAAAACCATTTGGTGCATGAGTTGAAACAGTTGAAATAAATAAAGCAAAAGGTTTTTTTGTTTTGCGCATTTCAGTAATTTGTTTTTGCGCTACATCAAAAATGTCTTTGTCATACAGCCCAAAAGGTGCTGGTGGATATTGGCCGACATAGTTTTTTTCAGAAATGACTTGCATACCAAACAGTTCTGCAGTGTGACCAATACCAGCAAAATCAGGGCTAGCCATTACATAACGGGTTTGATAGCCCGCTTGATTAAGTATATCGCCTAGGCTAACTAGATTGGTTTTGTCTGCGCGCATTAGTGGTGATGTTGTGTAGCCACCAATTAGAAAGGGCATGCCGGTCATATAAGTGTACATCGATGCGGTAGTCCATGAGCTTCCTGGACTCATGGGCATATTAGCAAAAAAGGTATAATCTTGGCGAAGTTTTTGTAAATTAGGGGTAATATCCTCAAAATCGAAAAAGCCTTGTTCAAATGATTCTAAAGATAAAACAATAATATTTTTACCTTGATAGCTAACAAGCTGATCTTTATTGGTATAGTGAGTCATATTAAGTGATTGTAACGCCTGCTCAAATGGCTCACGAGGTGCGCTTGTAACTTGATAGATTTCGTATAAGCGACTGAATGGACCATTATTGTAACTGATGGATACTATTGCCACAAAGGCTAGTAACAGACGAAATACTAAATGACATTTACGTTTGCATAAATCTGCGAGTTTTGATAGCAAAAAAATAAGGGAAAAAAAGACAACGATAACTAAGACTGCTTGTAATTTAAAAATAAATAGCCCTTCGATTATGTCATTAATGTTTAAATTTACATAAAACTGATAATCAATAAAGCCACCACTAAAATAGATAGAAGTTAGCTCCATTACAATAAAGATCGTTAGTAAAGTTATGGTTAGCATTTGCCATTTTGTCTGTTTAAAGAGTGAGGCAAAAACAATTGTAATAATAAAAAGTGGCAAAACAATTAATGTCGATAATGGCATAAGATATTGTTACTCAATATATTCAAAAATCAATTTTGCCTAAGTATATACTTAATGGATAAAAAAATAAAAATATCGGTTGATAATGTTTGATTTGTGGTTTTGAAATTCGAAATTGGGTATGTATTGTATGAATAATAATTATAGCGCCATAGTACCTTAAATGATAATTGTTATTATTTGAGGTTGATAATTAATTCTATTCGCAATAAGATATTGATGAAATTATTGCGATAATGTCCGAGGTTGCTATGCCGTGGTTTATACGGAAAATAGTTGTTATTTTATTTGTATTTTTGTTTTCACACTCTTTTTGTTATGCCGATATTGCATTACCTACCCCTCAAACTAAAGATGGAATGAGTCTATTTGAAAGTCTAAAAAAACGATCTTCAACTCCTGGGGGGGGCTTTCCTACTGGTAAAATTTCTGATGACGAACTTTCGACAGTACTTTGGGCTGCAAGTGGTTTAAATCGTGGTAAAACAGGGTGGACGGTGCCGATGGTTAAGGGTAAATCTCCTTATGTGAGAATCTACCTCGCCAGTGAAAAGGGTACTTTTTTATATGAGTGGGAAGGTCATTATTTAAAAGAAATTAATAATAAAGATATTCGTGCTGATATTGGTTTGCAAAGTTTTACAAGGCGAGCAGCCTATTCATTGATTTTTGTGTCGGATGCTAGTGCATTAACCGATATAAATCCAGAACAAATCGCTAACTTTAATTACACGGCCGTTGGTGCAATGAGTCAAAACGCTTATTTAGTTGCGTCGGCACTAAAATTAAGCGCTCGTTATATTCACTCCATTAAATCAGAAGTTATTAGCCAAGAGCTACAATTACCAGAAGGCAGTAAACCACTAGGTATGCTTTTAATAGGAAAATAAAAGGTAAAGTTAAGATATGAAACGATTTTTAATACTTGCTTTGCTTCTTATTGGAAGTTTAATGGCTTTGGCCCCATCATCTTATGCTGCCGAAAAAAAATACGAAAGTTGGAATGCTATTGTTGACGAAATGGATACCATCTTAAATGACGCTTATGATATCTATTTTATAAAAGATGTTGAGCGTGCTAAAGCTCGAGTTAATAATGCCTATTTTGGCTTTTATGAAAAGCATGGGGTTGAGCGTGCGGTTATGTCTTATATTTCGGGTAAACGAGGAACCGATACCGAATATCAATTTGCCAAAATTAAACGTTTAATGAACGATGGTGCGTCGAATAAAGTTGTTAGAAATGAAATTGATACTATTTTAAAAATGTTACATGAAGATGCTAACGAACTAGATGGTAAGCAAGAGAGCGGTTGGAGCATTCTGTTAGCTTCGTTTATTATCATTTTTAGGGAAGGGCTGGAAGCGATTTTAGTGATTGCGGCAATTTCAGCTTATTTGGTTCGTTCTGGACATCTTGCCATGGTAAAAGTAGTTTATATGAGCTCACTTGTAGCTATTTTTGCCAGTATTTTAGCGGCAATTGCTCTTCATACTGTGTTTGATATTAGCGGCGCAAATCAAGAAATTGTTGAAGGAATTGCTATGCTCTTGGCAACAGTTGTACTATTTTTTATTAGTAATTGGATGTTTTCAAAGGCAGAAGCTGAAGCTTGGAAAAGCTATGTTGAAGAAAAGGTACAAACTGCAGTGTCATCTGGTAGTCGCTTTGCCTTAGGTTTTGCTGCCTTTTTAGCTGTTTTTCGTGAAGGTGCTGAAACGATCTTGTTTTACCAAGCAATGCTAATTGAAGCTAAAGAACACATGGATATGGTTTGGTATGGGCTAGCTATTGGAACGATAATTCTTGCGATTATTTTTGTCGTTATTCGTTTTGGTACCATGAAATTACCAATTCGCCCATTCTTTATTGGCACTAGTATTTTGATGTATATCATGGCAATAGCTTTTGCCGGTGGTGGAGTAAAAGAATTACAAGAGGCAGATATGATCCCAGTTACCTCTGTTGATTTTATACATTCTGTCGAAGTTTTAGGTATTTATCCAACAGTCGAGACATTAGTTCCACAAATAATTATGGTATTTATTGTAGTAGTTTCTGTCATATATTACAAAGCTAAACATAGTTGTAAAAAGCAATAATTATTAATATTGCTTATTTGCTTAAAATTGCATAAATGCGGATTGAAAAACTGAGTTGTGTTAATACCCCAAAAAACAAGTGTAATAAATTTTCAAAAACTAAGAGAAGGAGTTTTCAATGAAAAAATTAATTTTATCAGCAGGTATTGCTTCAATACTTGCCTTATCTTCATTCGTTCATGCAGCAGCACCGGCACCTGGCGAACAAAAAGGATTTGAAGAGTTTCCAATTGGTGATGAAGTAACCGTGGGGCCATTACACATTGGTGCTGTTTATTTCCAACCTGTTGATATGGAACCCGCTGGTATGGGTGGTTTACCAGCCTCAAAATCAGACATGCACATTGAAGCTGATATTTCAGCTGCAGAAGGTAATAACTTAGGTTATGGCGTAGGTGATTTTGTTCCTTACTTAACTGTAAAATATAAAATTCAAAAGCAAGGCAGTGATAAAGTAATTGAAGGTAACTTTATGCCAATGAATGCCTCTGATGGTCCTCACTATGGTAATAATATAAAATTAGATGGTGCTGGTAAATATAAAGTAACATTTATGATTGAAAACCCAGAAAAACAAGGTTATTTACTACATGTTGATAAAGAAACAGGTGTGGAAGGACGCTTTTGGAGCAAACCTATCGAAGTTTCTTGGGACTTTGATTACATTCCGCGTGCATGGTAACTTTTTTTAGATACTAAATATAATTAATATCATAATTAATAGTCAGTTATGGTGAGCATTATGCTCACCTATAATATTTGCAATAGCTAGGCAATGAATATGCTTCAATACCTTATCAACATTACCGATAATACTTTCGTTCCAGCAATGATGATGGCATTACTGAGCGCTGCAATTATAAGATCCACGCTTCATCATATTAAAAAAATTATTTTGTTTGGTTTTGTATTGGGCTTTATTGCTGCATTGATTTATGCCATTTTAAAACGCAACACAGGGTTTGCTGTTCGTGAATATTATGATCTTGGAGTGATCATACCTTGGGTTATTATTGCTATACCGTTGATTATTGCTATTTGCTTGCAAAAATCCACTTATAACCGAACAGCTAATTTCTTTTTTATACTACTATTTGCACTCAGTATTGGTTTGATAAGTGCCCAGTTTTTACCTAATTTAATGCTCTATCCATTCGAATTTTCTGTCGGGATGGATTCTATTTTTAATAATGATTATTTGTTTAAATGGGTTGGTTATGGTTTTGCTTTACTTATAATCTTGTTAACTGGGCTATTTACTTTCCGTATATGTGGACAATTATCGACAAAATTTATTTTTGCTATTACTTCACTGTCAATTATTATTTTCACTATTCAAAATAGTATTAATATTCTACAAATTTTAATTGTTAGGCGTTTTATTTCATCCCAACCATGGATGATGGAGTTGGTTATTTTTATTCTTGGTCATGTTAATTTCTTTATCTTTATTTTCATGACAATTGTGCTTTGTTTAGCCATTGTTTTGTATATCAAATCAAAAACAACTTCGTTAGTGGGTAATAACCCTGCTCAAATTCGTAAACTTAAAGCACAATTACGTAGCAATAGAAGATCTGCCCTAATGATTATGGCTGGTACAGCAATAACCGCATATACTGTGACGCGCGCGCGTTACATTTTTGAAAAAGGCGTAGAACTTACACCGGCAGAGCCTATATCGCCTAATGCTGATGGCTTAATTGTTATCCCTCTCGATAAAGTGAACGACGGTAATTTACATCGTTATGGTTATCAGGCAACAGATGGAACTTTAGTTCGCTTTATTGTTATTAAAAAAAGCGATAATGCTTATGGTGTAGGTTTTGATGCTTGCGATATTTGTGGTGCAAGTGGTTACTACCAACGCGGTGATCAAGTCGTTTGTATTTTGTGCGATGTAGTAATGAACATTGCAACGATTGGATTTTCAGGAGGATGTAACCCAGTTCCACTTAAATACGAAATTATTGACGGCAATATGGTGATTCGTCCAGCTAACCTTGAAGCAGAAAAAAGTCGTTTCAAATAAAAGCGTATTAAAAGGAATATTGTATGTTTTGTAGAATGTTATTAAGTGTTTTAATTCGCCAAAAAAAGAAACTTTTTCTTATTGCCTTAACGGTTGCATTGGGTGTTTCGCTTGCTACTGCTATGCTAAATGTAATGTTTGACGTAGGTGATAAGGTGAATCAAGAGCTAAAAGCCTATGGTGCTAATCTCAATATCGTTCCTCGTGGTAGTGCTGTCATTAATGAAATGTACCAGCTTGATAACAATGATAGTGGGCAAGCTGTGCAATATATTAAAGAAGAAGAACTTGTTAGAATTAAGATGATTTTTTGGGCTTATAATATTGTTGATTTTGCCCCTTTCCTAACGACGCAAGCCTCCTTTAACGATAAACCGATTACAGTTGTTGGTACTTGGTTCAATAAATACCTTAATATTCCAACTGGAGATCAAGTTAATACCGGTATGTTAGCCATGAAATCATGGTGGACAATTGAAGGAAACACCATGACCGATGATAATTTGCAAGGAGCTATGGTGGGTGAATCTGTAGCCAAACAGTGGAATCTAAAGCTAGGCGATACGATAGATATAATTTCAACGAAAACAAACAAAAAGTTTACATTAACTATTAACAATATTTTTCATAGTGGTGGTGCTGAAGATACGCAAATTTATGTCTCTTTACCAGTTGCACAAGATCTTGCCGATAAAAAAGGACTAGTTGAACGTGTTGAGGTTAGTGCATTAACCACCCCAGAAAACGAATTAGCTCGTAAAGCAGCACAAGATCCAAACAGTTTATCTAGAACAGAATGGGATACATGGTATTGCACTGCTTATATTAGCTCAATTGCATACCAGCTAGAAGAGTTAATGCCTGATGTGCGTGTGAAAGCTATTATGCAAGTTGCTGAGTCAGAAGGCTCCATTTTACAAAAAACACAATTACTAATGTTATTACTAACTATCTTATCATTGATTTGTTCGGCGCTTGCTATTTCGAATTTGGTTACTGCTAACGTTATAGAGCGCAGTACCGAAATTGGCCTATTAAAAGCGCTTGGTGCAACTAATACAGCTGTTGCAATGCTAATATTAACTGAAATCTTTATTATTGCCTTACTTGGTGGATTTTTTGGTTACTTTATTGGTTTTGGTTTTGCGCAAATTATTGGTCATACAGTGTTTGGTTCTTTTGTTGAGCCTAAGATGATAATTATTCCTTTGGCCCTAATTATGGTGATCTTAATTACCTTTTTAGGTAGTTTACCAGCATTGCGTATTATGATGTTTTTGCGTCCAACTGATGTGTTACATGGTCGATAAGATGAAAGGTAAGTCTCATGATCAATAAAAATAGGCGCTTTATAATTAAAACCGTGTTAAGTTCACTTATCCGACGCCGTTCTCGCATTGCCATCGCCTTGCTTGGCGTTGCTATTGGAGCAACGGTTCTTCTTGGTATGATCACACTTTGTTATGATATACCACGGCAAATGGGACAAGAATTCCGTTCTTATGGTGCCAATCTTCTACTACTACCTGCCAATAATCAATCAACGGTAGCAATGACAGAGGTTAATAAAGCGGTTACCTTTTTACCAGAAGATAAATTACTTGGTGTTACCCCATTTCGTTATAATTCAATTCGTAGTAATCAGCAACCTTATACTATTGTGGGGACCGACTTTAAACAAGTTGTAAAAACCAGTCCTTATTGGTCTATTGAAGGTTCAATACCACAAAATTCACATGAAATAATGATTGGTACTGATATTGCTAACTTTGCTAAATTAAACATTGGTAGCACTATGCCGATTTCCGGCAAATCTAAACAAGATTCTCGTTTTGATGAAGAACTCACCGTTACAGGTATTGTTAAAACTGGACGTTCCGAAGATAACTTTATTTTTGTTGATCTGCACGATTTAGAAGAATTACTTGAAGAAAGCGAGCAAGCCGAAGTTGTTGAAGTAAGCATTGCCGCCACAGAAACAGAATTAAAACAGTACATTGAAAAAATAAAAAAACAAATGACAACAGTTGAACCTCATTTAATTAAATGGGTGACAAAGTCAGAAGCATCTGTATTAGGCAAACTGTCCTCGTTACTCTATTTAGTTACTTTTGTTGTACTCGTTCTTACCATGATTTGTGTAGCTACCACTATGATGACAGTGGTAATGGAGCGTCGTAAAGAAATTGGTCTTAAAAAAGCGATAGGAGCCAACAATAAAAGTATTGCAAAAGAGTTTTTAGCTGAAGGATTAGTTTTAGGTGTTATTGGTGGCTTTATTGGGGCTATATGCGGGCTTATCTTTGCTCAAATTATTAGTACCAATGTGTTTGGACGTTCAATTATTATTGAGTTTTATCTGATCCCAACCACTATCATTATCTCAGTGATAGTAACGGTAATTGCGTGTTTAATTCCAGTAAAACGTGCTCTTGAAGTAGAGCCTGCGTTAGTATTACGCGGTGAATAGGATATAAAGTATGAATATGCTCGAAGTAAAAAATGTGTCTAAAATTTATGGTTCTCTTCATGCACTTTCTGAAGTGAATTTAACAGTTGAAGAAGGTAAATGGTTATCGATTATGGGACCTTCTGGTAGTGGTAAAACAACTTTGATGAATATCATTGGTTGTATGGATAAACCTTCACTTGGTTCAGTGATTTTAGACGGGCAAGATATTACTCAGCTTTCTTTGTCAGAATTAACCGAAATACGTCGAGATAAGATAGGTCTGATTTTTCAACAATTTCATTTAGTATCGTATTTAACCGCACTAGAAAACGTCATGCTTGCTCAATATTATCATAGTATGGTTGACGAAAAAGAGGCTATGCAAGCACTCGAACGTGTTGGGCTTGCTGCTCGAGCTAAACACTTACCTAGGCAGTTATCAGGTGGCGAACAGCAACGTGTTTGTATTGCTAGAGCATTGATTAACTATCCAAAACTGATTTTGGCCGATGAGCCAACTGGTAATTTAGATGAAAGCAACGAAGCGATGGTCATGAATTTATTACATGAGCTGCACAAAGAAGGCAGTACCATTATTGTAGTTACTCACTCACTAGAAGTGTCAAAACATGCACAAACCACTGTAGTACTAGAGCACGGCAAAGTTGCACGTGTAATTGATAATTAATCAACTGAAGGTTGTTATATATGAAAAACCGTCTTATTTCATCAAGTATTTTTATTATTATTGGAGTATTAATTATCTTATTTCCATTATATATATTGCCAGTTTGTCCTCTTCCAGACGTTGTAAGCATGCCTGTTGATACATTGAATCACGCTAGTAGCGAGGTAGCACATAACGGGCATATACATAGTGGCACAGGAAAAATCATGAAATGTTTTTGGACAGCAAGAGCTGAAATTGGCATTGGTTGTTTAGTGATAGCCATTGGTGCATTGCTACTAACTAGCCGTACTGCTTTTGTGCGAATGGGATTAAGTATGGCACTTGCGTGTATTTCTTTATTAGTAGCGGCTATACCAACAATTCTAATTGGTGTTTGCGGTAATGAAATAATGCGATGCAATATGGGATCTAAACCGGCCTTAGTTTTATTATCAGGTTTATTATTTATTGCCGCTGTTATTAACATCTATTACTTAAATAAAACAACGAAAAATTGATAGAGTTTTGTTAGCAAACAAAGACCACACTTATCTTTACCAGATATAGGTATAACATTTAAATCGAACAAGCAGGGAAGTCAATATGTGCGAAAAACCGATCACCATGGCAAATTTAGCATGGCGAAATATTCAGCGGCGACCGTTTAGAAGTTGCTGTTTGATTATCATCATTACGCTTTTTTCGGCAACGCTGTTTGGTGGAAGTATACTGATGAAAAATCTCAGCCTTGGTATTTCAGGCATGGCTAACAGGTTAGGTGCTGATATTCTTATTGTGCCTAATGGTTACGAAAAAAATATGGAAGTTGCCTTATTGCGTGGTGAACCGAGTACTTTTTATTTAAAAGTAGATTTGATTGATAAAATAAAAGGTATCAAAGGTATTGAGGCCATTTCACCTCAGCTATTTATTGCTTCATTAAATGCAGGATGTTGTTCGTCTAAAGTCCAATTAATTGGTTTTGAACAGCATACTGATTTTATAATTAAGCCTTGGTTACAATCACAACTTTCAGAGCCATTGACTGATAATCAAGTCGTTGTTGGTTCTAAAATTAGTTCTAATGTGGGGGATGAAATCTTATTTTTTAATCATCCTTTTAAAATTATTGCTAAAATGGATAGCACAGGGATGGGATTTGATACCTCTGTCTTTATGACTATGTCGGCAGCCCAATCATTAATGAAAAATGCAAAATTAATTGAAGGGGATGTTGACCATTTTGTTGATTATGCCTCGTCGATTTTCATTAAGGTCAATTCAGATTATCAACCTAAAGATATTGTTAATCAAATTATGCCCAGATACGCCATTGACTATAATATTGATTTTATTATGACCAAAGGTATGTTAAGTAATATATCAAAATGGTTAACTAGCTTTTCAACTATTGTATATAGCCTATCGGCTATTTTTTGGGTTTTAGCTATTATTGTGATTTTTGTGATATTTTCTTCAAGCTTAAATGAACGCAAGCGTGAAATTAGCTTATTACGAATATTAGGCGCTTCACGGCGTGATTTAGTCAAAATGTTGCTTCGTGAATCTTTAATTATTAGTGCATTAGGTGGAATTAGTGGCATTGTTATCGCCTCGGTATTACTTTATGCATTTAGCTTATTGATCTGCCAATCTATTGGTTTGCCGTGTGTAAATATCTCACTATTTGATGCATTATTATATGCAATTGTTGTTTTTATTCTTACGCTAATTATAGGACCTTTATCAAGCTCCTATAGTGCCTTATCAATGACTAAATTTGATACTTATAGCACCCTTAGAGAGGGCGAATAATGTTACTGAATGTTAAAAACCTACGTAAAGATTACATAAGAGGGCAACAAACCTTTTCAGCTGTGAATAATGTTAGTTTTTCAATGGCAAAAGATGACTTTATATGCATTATGGGTAAATCAGGCAGTGGTAAAACCACTTTGCTAAATATGATTGCTGGTTTACTTACACCAACGCAAGGAAAAATCACTATTAATAATACAAATTTATTTGATCTTAATGATCAGCAAGTATCTGCCTTTCGTAATCAGCATATTGGTTATATTCCTCAAGGTAGCAGTTTACTACCTAATTTAACAGCAATTGATAATATTCGACTGCCTTTTTATTTAACCAAGCGAGAAAACCAAAATCCCTTAAATGAAGCTAAGAGGTTGCTTGAAAAAGCCAAAATAAGCCATTTGCAAGATACATATCCTGCCCATATGTCAGGTGGTGAAATGCGCCGTATTGCGATATTGCGAGCACTGATTTGTAAACCACAAATGATTATTGCTGATGAACCAACCAGTGATCTTGATGAAGAAAGCGCAGCTGAAATCATGCAACTACTGTCTGAAATTCATCAGCAAGGCACTGCGTTATTAATTGTCACTCATGATCATGATGTTGCCCGTTATAGCCAAAAAGTTATGAAAATGTCAGTTGGACGATTTATTGACTAATGGGTTTAGTTATTAACTGAATTGTTATATTAAAAGTGGATTACAACCCATGTCGATCATAATTTTATTGAGTTTTAATAATGGCAACCCAACTAATGAATTAATATCATCACCTTCAAGTTTATCAAACAGGGTGATGCCCAGTTCATCACATTTAAAACTACCAGCACATTGTAGTGGCTTCTCTTTGCTAATGTAAGCATCAATTTCTGAATCAGTTAAATGCCGAAAAGTCACCTTAAATGGTTCGCAAATAGTGATTTGTTGTTGTGTTTTGGTATTAATTACTGTCATCCCAGTATAAAAATAGAAAGCTTTACCACTACTTTGTCGAAGCTGTTTACGGGCATTATCAATTGTATGCGGTTTGCAAACAATATTACCGTCTAACACACCAACTTGATCAGAGCCAATAATTAAACTATCAGCAAACTGCATAGCTAATGATTGGGCTTTAAGTTTAGCTAGCCGAACCACCAATTGCTTAGCTGACTCACCTGCTAGTGGTGTTTCGTCACAAATTGGTGGCATACACTCAAAAGGGATAGCTAATTTTTCGAGCACTTTTTTACGGGATACAGATGTTGATGCTAATATGATTCTCATTTTAATTATCTCTTAAAATCCAAGCAAAAGGGTGTTCATTAAACCCGATATGACCATTACGATCAACTACGTGTTCTAACTAGATTTTTATATTGGATTGATAAATAATATAGCGAACGTTGATCTCCATCATAAAATGAATAAAAAATAATTAAAGATTAAATTTAAAATGAGTATCATACTAGCTAGGTAAAACCTATTTTAGCTTCACTGAATATATAATTGAATCTTTAACAAAGCAAGGGGGGAGTTATGTACAAAAAAATTCTAGTTCCTATCGATGTGCTTGAAGACCAATTAACCAAGAAAGTGATTCCACATGTAGAGTGCTTAGCCAAACTGTCTAATGCCCAAGTTATCTTTTTTCATACATTACCAGTCGCTTCAGCCATTGTGAATGTTTACTCATTTGGTTTTGACGAATTTAAGGATAAAGCTACAGTACAAACGGAAAAAGACTTGCATAAACTTATTGACTCGATTGATTTACCGCGTGAAAATGTATCCTTTTCTATTGCATTTGGTAATCCAAGGGATGAGATTCTCCGTTTAGCGGAAGAAATTCAACCCGATTTAATTATTCTAGGCTCACGTCGTCCTAATATCTCAACTCATCTTTTAGGATCTAATGCTTCTGGGGTGGTTCGAGGTGCTAAAACTTCGGTGTTAGTTGTTAGGTAGGATGATTAAGTTTTGTTGAAAAATTAAATAAAATTAGGTGAATATCCAAATGAATTCTTTTTAAATATTTAGAATTACAGGTTTCGGGTGTTATAAACTTCAGTGATCATTTCTATATTGATATTCGGATGGATTAGCTATTTTGTTTTATTTTTCGTATTTCTATAAAATCGTTCAGGTAGAGCATTGATTTTATTTAATTTTTTTGTTTTTGGTGTTGTTAAAAAAACATTAATAAAATTAATACTCTACCTAGCTGTTTTCCAGCTACGTCTATTGATGTTTTACAATAAAACAGCAGTGAATTTGTTTATTGCGTTTAAAATCCAGCGAAAGGGTTTTATTATTAATTTCTTGATAGTTGAGCCCAAGATTCTGCATACTACCACTATCCATTTTAAAACCACGCTTATTGTTGGAGAAAATGATAGTATCATTAGGTCTTAACAGACGTTTTAAATTCGTCATCAATTTTAGATGATCACGCTGAACATCAAAGGTATCATTTATGCATTTCGAGTTTGAAAATGTGGGCGGAAAGATAAACATTAAATTGAATTGTTCATCAGCTTAAGATAAATAGAGCAAAACAATCCGCCTGAATTAATCGATGTTTTTACTCGTTAAATTATTTTTTTTAAATTGCGAATCATTTCTTTAAATAGATATAAGTGACATATCGAGCATATCAAATTTAACGTATCAACAAAATATACGATCAATATTATTATGGAAAATAGTCAATCTTTTGTTTATTAATGACTCGAACCGTTAGCTCTGTAATAGCGATGATGAGTGCCGAGCGTATCATTTGTTGATAGCGATTTTGGTAAATGGAAGATTTTAAAGTATCGACAATACCTGATTGTTTTACTTTTTCGTGTTGCGATTCCCAGCTTGGTGGTAATACCATATCATGTAATAAGCTAATAGGACCTAAAATTTCATCATCTAAATAAGTGTATTGTTTGTCGTCTAGCTCTAGTTCGTCCAAAACAGCAATCAGTAGCTCTATATCTTCGTAATCCTCACGAGAAATAATACCCAACACATAAAGCAGTTTTAGGCACACTGAGGTATCATTGAGAGGTCCATTTTTACCCACCAATGAGGGAATAACAAATTTAATGGCGTGAGGCTCTTTTCGGAAGACTTTAAGAATCAATTTGTTGACATTATCATTAATTAATTTAATGGCAACTTTTAGCAAGCTGTGAATATCAGCTTGCTGGTTGAGTTTTTCTAATATTATATCTTCTTGTAATATCGATTCTGGCATTGAGAATTAGACAAATTGATGATCTTGCATTGCAGTATAAATTTCTTCAACCTTCATAACAATAGAATTATTAACGTCAATACTAGAGATTTCACAAAAAGCTTGTTTAACGCCTTTTTCAGTAATGAGTTTTTTTAGTTTAACTGCTTGCTCATCATCATTATTACGATAGTTAAGCGCAGCAGCAACTCCAATTAGTAAGTTAGTGTTTTTAACTTGATATTCAAAGGTGCCAAGTAATGGTTTTATTAAACGATCGTCTGCACCTAATTTACGAATTGGCTGACGCCCAACACGTGCAGTATCATCCTGTAAATAAGGATTTTCAAAGCGGGATAATATTTTTTCAATATATGCCATGTGTTTTTGCTCATCAAAATTGTAACGTTTGATAAGTACTAACCCGCTCTCTTCCATGGCTCCGCGTACAATTAAACGAATACGTTCATCTAGAATTGCATCACGTATTGTGCCAATACCATTATAAAATCCTAAATAAGCAGTTATTGCGTGACCAGTATTAAGTGTAAATAACTTACGTTCCACAAAAGCCATTAAATTATCAACGGGTTGCATGCCTTTAATGGTTGGAATAATGCCTACAAATTGTGTTTCATCAACAATCCATTCCGAGAAAGTCTCAACAGTCACTTCTAGTATATCGCCTGTTTTTGATGTTGCAGGTGGTACAATACGATCCACCGCAGAATCGACAAAACCGATATGGGTGTTTGTCCATTGCTGAATTTCTTCTGGTAGCGCTTTAAAGATTTCTTGTTTAAATTGGCTGGTACCTCGTACCATGTTTTCACAAGCAATAATATTAAGTGGCTTACTGTTACCTCGATTATGTCTTGCAATAATTCCTTGGGCTATCGTTGGAGCAATACGCGCTAAAATTTGTGGACCAACGGCAGTGGTGAGTAAATCAACGCTGGCAATATAATCGATCACTTCATTAGAGGTGCTATTAATTCCATCAACATTTTTAACTATTTCAGTGGTAGATTGCTCGCCAACAACATTTACCTGATATTCATGACGAGTGGCGATGGCATCAATAATTTCCTGATTGACATCAGCAAATGTAACTTGTACACCAGCATCGGATAGTAATTTGCCGATAAAACCTCGTCCAATGTTACCTGCGCCAAAGTGTAGTGCTTGCATAATAATAATCCTTAACTTTATAATTTAATTTGAAATAATTCACTCTATTTCCCGTGTAAAGTGGGAAGTAGAAATAGGTTAACTTAGTATTGCTAAAACTTCCTCAATATTATTTGTCGTTGCTAATTTTGCAATAATAGTTTCATCATCTAATGCATTAGTCAGTTTTGCTATGACATCAAGATGTTCATTATTGTGAGCAGCAATACCAATCACAATTTTTGCTTTATCATCTTCTCCATCACCAAATTGAACCCCAACAGGGTATTGGCAAAATACGATACCAGTTTTAATAACATCGTCTTTTGATTCAATAGTGCCATGTGGAACGGCTATTGATTCTCCTAAATAAGTTGATGTTAATTTTTCACGCTCTAGCATTGCTTCAATGTAAGTTGGTGTGACATAACCATTATCAACCAATTTTTGCCCTGCAAAACGAATGGCTTCTTCTTTATTTCTAGCGGTTAACCCTAAAAAGATATTTTGTTGTGATAATTTAAATAGCGGAATAGTATCAGTCGTTTGATTGTTTTCTAATGTAGTTTCTATTGTGGCACTACTTGCTTGAGAACTTAAAAGATCCGCCACGAGTTGGCTATATAATTGACTATCTAAAAAGTTAGTTAATGAAATATGATGTGCATTTGGTGCATGTTGTTTTGCTCGATCAGTTAAATCTTTATGTGTGATAACAATATCAACATCATCAGGTAGATTATTAATCGCAACATTAGTGACAAAAATATCCAAATCTGCATCTTGAACTTTTTTGCGTAATACTCCTGCGCCCATAGCACTTGAGCCCATTCCTGCGTCACAAGCCACTATAATTTTTTTAACTTTAGTAAGATCAAGTGTACCATTTACAATTCCTTTTGATTCATTTTTCATTTCAGAAATATTCGACTTTGCCTCTTCAAGGCTTTTATCTGCTTCTTTGGTGGTTTTTAATAAAATAGCGGAAACGATAAAAGTAACCATTGTTGCTGCAATGACAGAAATAATTACGCCAAACATTGATGATTTTGGTGTGACCGCAAGAACGGCGATGATTGATCCTGGCGATGCTGGTGAACTTAAACCGGCACCAAATAGTGTTAAAGTAAATACTCCGGTCATTCCACCTAAAATCACTGCAATAATAAGGCGAGGGTTCATTAATACATATGGGAAATAAATTTCATGAATTCCCCCAAAAAAATGAATGATTGCTGCACCACTGGCTGAACTTTTTGCAGAACCTTTACCAAGCAACATATAAGCAAGTAATAAACCTAATCCAGGACCAGGATTTGCTTCGATTAAAAAGAAAATAGATTGAGAATGCTCTGCTGCTTGTTGAATACCTAATGGTGAGAATATTCCGTGGTTAATTGCATTATTTAAGAAAAGAATCTTGGCAGGTTCAATAATAATTGAAGTTAAAGGTAGTAAGTTATGCTCAACTAAGAAATTAACAGCAAGAGTTAATTTACTTGATGCAACAACGACAGAAGGTCCAATTGCAAAAAAAGAAAGCAATGCAAGTAGCATGCCAATAATACCAGCTGAAAAATTATTGACTAACATTTCAAAGCCACTTTTGACTTTTCCGTCTATGGTTTTATCAAATTGTTTTATTACCCAGCCACCAAGTGGTCCGACTATCATAGCACCTAAGAACATCGGAATATCTGCACCAACAATGACCCCCATTGTCGTAATTGCACCGACAACGGCGCCTCGTTCACCGTGAACTAATTTACCACCAGTATAACCAATCAACAGTGGTAATAAGTAAGTGATCATCGGGCTAACTAACTTGGCAATGGTTTCGTTTGGGTACCAGCCCGTTGGAATAAAAATAGCGGTAATAAATCCCCAAGCAATAAATGCGCCGATATTTGGCATGACCATATTACTTAAAAATCGTCCAAAATTTTGAACTTTTAATTTGATGTTTGAACTTGTCATAATATAAAACTTTCCTTATTGATTGTATAATCATCATGCTGTTATTGTAGAAGGATTTAGTTATTCAATTCATTAAAAAAAATTGATAAGTGTGATGAGTATCACATTGTTAAAATGGGTCTATTTTTTGTTTTTGTGATTAAGATCACTCTTCTGGAAGGTGGTAAGAGAAAAATATACTAAAACGTATAGTTTCCTGAAACTTTTTCACAAGATTGAATTTTATTATTAGTGATTACTGCTTATATATTATTTAGCAAATCAAACCCAGCTGAAATGGTTTAATTTTGATTAAAAATGCTCAGTAAAGTTTTTAATTTTGTTGAATGTTTTATTTTGTCATAATTTTAATGAATTAACCGCCTTATGGCGGTTTGTGTTTATTGATGTTTTACGATAAAACAGCAGTGAATTTGTTTATTGCGCTTAAAATCAAGCGATAGCGTTTTATTGGTAATTTCTTGATAGGTTAGCCCTAGGTTTTGCATACCAATATTATCCATTTTAAAACCACGCTTATTGTTGGAGAAAATGATAGTACCATTAGGTCTTAACAGACGTTTTAAATCCGTCATCAATTTTAGATGATCGCGCTGAACATCAAAGGTATCGTTCATTCGTTTCGAGTTTGAAAATGTCGGCGGATCGATAAAAATTAAATCGAATTGCTCATCAGCTTGAGATAAATAGAGCAAACAATCCGCCTGAATTAATCGATGTTTTTTACCTGTTAAACCATTTTGTTTTAAATTACGATCTGCCCATTCCAAATAGGTGCGAGACATATCGACCGTGGTGGTTGATTTTGCTCCGCCAAGTCCAGCATAAACCGTTGCACTACCTGTATAGGCAAATAGGTTTAGAAAGTCTTTGCCTGCACTCATTTCACCAATCATTTTTCGTGCTAAGCGATGATCTAAAAACAGTCCTGTATCTAAATAATCGGTCACATTAACCCAAAATGCGGTTTTGCGCTGATTAATCGGGTATTCATGGACTAAAAAATAGTCCTGTTTTTGTCCTAGTTTTTGGTATTGCTGTTTGCCTTTTTGCTTTTCTCTTGTTTTTAATACTAACTGATCGGCGGTAAGCTCAAGCACTGACATGGTGGCATTTATAGTATCAAAAAGCCGTTGGCGAGTTTTTTGTGGATCGATGTTTTTTGGCGCTGCGTATTCTTGCATCACTATTTTATCTTTATAACGATCGATAGCGACATTGTATTCAGGCAAATCTGCATCATAAAGCCGATAACATTCCAGTTGTTCTTGAGCAGCCCATTTTTCTAACTTTTGTTTATTTTTGCGTAATCGGTTAGCAAAATCATCCGCAGGCATAGTAAAATTTGTGATTGCTTCTTCAGTGTTACGCTTAGCAATGACATAATTTTTTTGTATACAGTCGAGAGCGCCATTTTTTGCTTTGAATTGTCTTTCTGCTCTCATTTGCAAGCAATCTAACAATTGTGGTGCACCGCTAAATAATGATAAACGCCATCCACCAAAATTTTGTTTGATTTGTCGACCAAGTGCCGTATGCAAAGCTATAAGCGCAGGTTCGCTTTCTAAGCGTTCTCCATAAGGTGGATTACTGATGATCATGCCTACCGTTTCAGTTGGCAATGGATTGGTCAGTTGTGTCACATCTTGCATCGAAAATGTAATTAAATCCCCCACACCTGCTTGAAGAGCATTTTGTTTAGCTCGTTCAAGTACCGTCGCATTATTATCATAACCGATAAATGGTGTGTTTGTTTTGGATACGTTATGCTTTGCAGTGAAAAGCAATTCGTTCCACAGTGTCGGGTTAAAGCCTTTCCAAGCAAAAAATCCCCACTGTTTACGATGTAAACCGGGTGGGATTTGTGATGCAATCATTGCCGCTTCAATTAGTAATGTACCTGAACCACACATCGGATCGAGCAATGGCTCAGTTATTTTCCAACCAGAACGCATAATAATAGCTGCCGCTAGGCTTTCTTTTAGTGGGGCTTTCCCTGTTTGCTCTCGATAACCACGCTCATGTAAACTATTACCACTTAGATCTAAAGATAGTGTGACACGGTTTTTATTTAAATAAGCATGAAGTCGAATATCGGGATCTTGTTTTGCTACATTAGGACGTTCATTAGTATGACGCAAAAAGTGATCAACAATAGCATCTTTGATCTTTAGCGCACCATATTGACTATTACGGATAAATTCGTTTACGCCAACAAAATTAATCACGAAAGAGTTATCAACATCAAAAATATCTGGCCATTTAATATTAAACACACAAGAGTACAGATCCAAATCGCTATAGATGTCGAACTCGGCAATAGGTAGTAAAATGCGAGATGCCAAACGCGACCATAATAATGATTGATATAGCGTTTTGTCATCGGCATCAAAATAAACACCACCTTGTGCAATTTTACAATTAATTGCACCAATTTGTTCTAACTCTTTTTTTAATAACTCTTCAAGCCCGCGAGATGTACTGGCAAATAGCGTTTTCATGCATAATCCACTTAACAATAAAATTGCTGGCATTATACCGACTAATTGTAATAGTGGGAAATAAAGGCTGATATTAGTTAGATGAATATTGGGTTAGTTTATTAATAATCAGAAAAGTTTGGTGGTAATGAAAATTAATGTTAGTTTAGTAGAAGAATTAAAATGTAATCTAATAAAGCATCAAGATATTTATAATATGACGCCTATTGAATTTAAACACGATAACAGGCAGTGTAATTTTCTACGTGAGTTTTGTGCTAAAAATTTGGTATTTACAGTAGCTTTTGAGATATCCACATAATTAATAAAATTGCCTGTTTCAGTTGCGTTTGTTATTTCTTTTCAAAATCTATAATATGAATTATCAAATTTTTGCAAAGCATCAATTAGAATTCTTTAACCCTGCCATTGGTTTTCCTTTATGAGAATAACTTCATTTATATTTTTCATAAAAATCGTTATATATCTCAACTATATCTTTATTCTCACTCTTTTTACATTTGTTAATAAAAGAGTTTTTTAACTCTTTGTAATTCAATTCTAATAGCAATTCTGCAATTCTTCTATATATGAAATCATCAGAAGAATCGAGATATTTTAAAACCATTTTTGGTAGTGTTTTCTTTACAATATTATTATGTCTATATTTGAATAATATATCTCTAGCTATTGGAATATGATCTATATTGCCGCCTATTGATATTTCTATGACAATAGGAATTAAATTATCTAGCTCTTTGTCGTCAAAATCTTCATCTCTTACAAACCTTAGTGCTGTTCCTTGTTCTGACAGAATTTTAAGAGCAAATAATAATTGATCAAAATACAGATTTGATTTTTTGAAGTAGTATTTAGCTGAAAATAATTTTTTTTCAGACTCTTTTAAGCGGAGCCATTCTATAGAATATTTGTCTTTATCTTTCATTTTTTATTGCTACACAGCATGGAACAAAATAACTTTTCAAAATCATTCGTAGATTTTTATATTGTCTGAAAAATTTGTTGCCATCCAACATAATTTTTTGCTTGAGTCAGGTAAAGTATGCAGAAATGGATAGCAGAATTAGTTTATAGTATCCAATTTTTAAATATTACAGTTCTATCGAGAATAACATAACATTATCCGAAGTTGTAAAAAATGATACATAGCTGTTTATTTCGCATGTGCCAGATGTTTCTATAAAAATAATATCTTTTCCTAGTGACAAAACTAAAATACCTGTATCTTCACAAGATATCACTTTAGCCTTGAAAAACATGTTGTTATTAATTAAATAAAAGCCATACCCAGGTATTTTTTCAAGAGTTATATTCTTACCCCACTCAAAAAAATCATCGATTTCTAATTCAATATTATAATATGTGTTTGATAATGATTTACTATTGTCCCAAATCGCAACACCACATCCTAAATCAGATTTGAACTCTACTAAATTCTCGTCTATTTTACTTACTAAAGTAATTTTCATTTTTTTATGGTATTTAATAACTCTATTATTAGTATTCATTACATTATCAACAAGATCGGAATTACATGTTTATTCATGATAATGGTGTTTTGTTTGCTTGCTTGCTATTTATTTCATGATTGCTATAACAAATACATTATTTTGCATCATGGGACGTGATTCTATCATAATTTGGTAAGCTCTTTCTAGGATGCTTGCTTATTTGAATAAAAACTTAATTTAAATGCAAATTGATATCATAAGGTGTAATAGTCTTTATTTGTAGGATTTACTAGCGTTGTTTACAGTAATTTGAGAAGCTACTGTAAGGAATATACATAAGAAAACAAAACTAACGCCTTGTTAAGCTATTTGCCTGAGGTAGAATTTAACAAATAGCTACCCCTTAATTTTGTTGTTTGAACAGGTGTGGTCATTCCACACTACATAGACCGCCATTTAGTGTGTAATACATTAAAACAAGCCTTATTTCGGCGTCAATTTCCTAAAAATGTACTCATTCATAGTGACCAAGGAAGCCAATATTACAGTGCTGATTTCAAGCAATTATTGTTACAATATGGGCTAAGGCAAAGCATGAGTCGAAGAGGAAAGTGCTTTGATAATGCGGTTGTTGAAAGTTTTTTTCATACACTCAAAACACACATTATTCATGACTATTACTACAAAACGAGGAAACTGGCTAATAAAGCACTATTTGAATATATTGAAATCTATTATAATCGGATACGCCGTCATTCAGCCAATGGCTGGGTATCACCTGAATAATATGAACAACAATATTACCAAAACGAAAAATAATAGAGGCGGGCACTGTCTAATATTTTGGCGAGGATCACCGTATTTTAGGAAATATAATTTTCTCATTTATCGCCGCCACATTTCCCTGGAATTCTGATTTCTTTAGCTTTGACTTCAACTGAAGACTTAAATATCATAGCAATTACAGGTCTATCCATCTTTCTGATTCCAATATAAATATATAATTTATAAGATTCATTTTAATTTACTTAACTTCAAAAGTATTTCCTTATAATCATTTTTGTAAAAATCATTTTTAGCTTTATTATACATTTTTTCAAAAGAAGCTATAAATTTATCTAAGTAATTGTCTGGAATGCATTCATTACGATTTAAAATCTTTTTTATTTCAATGTAAAAATTTCTTTCTGATTTCGCTTTTGGACTGATATTTAAAATTGATAAGATATAATCCCATTTTTTATCCTCCATATAAAACTGTGGGAAATTAGTAATAAATAAAGAAACATAGTAATCTATTTTCTTAACATTTTTCAATTCATTAAAAAATTTAAAAAAATTATCTAAAGGGGGGAGATTATATCCTTTTATCATATTTCCTATGCAAGATACTATATTTATAGTAGCTTCTTTGGTTAAATTTTCATTTTTATACAAGTATATTAATTTTTCAGCCAATGCAACATCGGAAAAAAACTCTTTATAGTACAAAGATCTTTCTTTTCTACTAAATTTTTCTAAATCAGATATTAGCTCTGATAGTTCTATAAGATCATTTTGTCTATCCCAACTTTTAATTTTATAAGTAAGAATATTCAAAATATCGATATTTTTTTTTAATCGTGTCATCTAGCATGTTCCTTTACTGATAAATTTACCTTACTCATTAAAAAAGTTGTATGAATTAGTGTAGTCGATCCACATGATATAGCCATTGATTATATGGAGCTCGGTAGCCCTTACCAAAATGGCTATATTGAACGATTTAATCGTACCTATCGTACTAAAGTACTCGATTTATATCTTTTTAACAACTTAGCGCAAGCAAGGCAAATAACCGAAGTATAACACCGAAAGACCGCATGATGCATTAAATAACATGACACTGTTCAAATATAAAACATTAAAACAGGCAGCTTCATTTTCTACGTCAGTTGTGTACTAAGTTTGAGGTAGTTACAATGAAAGTATAAATAATGCCAGTAATTCTTATATATTGGTTTATCTTTTGTATTTGCTTTAGTTGCCTTTGGTCACTTTATGATAGAATAATGTTTTATTACTTAATATCTAAATAAAAACCACCAATAACTATGTCATTAATTAATCTTACCAATGCTTATCTTTCATTTAGTGATGCGCCGTTGCTTGATCATATCGATATGTCTATTGAGCCAAATGAGCGTGTTTGTCTTGTTGGCCGTAACGGTGCTGGAAAATCGACTTTACTTAAAGTTTTAAATAAAGAAGTGCCATTAGACGAAGGGCAAATTATTTATGAAAATAATGTGATTGTTTCACGATTGCAACAAGATCCTCCTCGTGATGTGCAAGGTAGTGTGTTTGATTTTGTGGCAGAAGGATTACACGAACAAGCACAGTTATTACGAGATTACTATGATTTAGCTCATCGTGTTGAGCACGATCCTTGCGAAAGTAATTTAGATAAATTAGCTAAAATGCAAGAACAGTTAGATCATCAAAATGGTTGGCAATTAGATAGCCGTATTCGTAATGTTATTTCTTCATTATCGCTTGATGGTGATGCGTTGTTGTCTTCGTTATCGGGTGGGTGGTTGCGTAAAGCCGCATTAGCCAAAGCGTTGGTTTGTCAGCCAACAGTTTTATTGCTTGATGAACCAACCAATCATTTGGATATTCAAACCATTAAATGGTTGGAAGATTTTTTGAAAAGTTTTAATGGCAGTATTGTGTTCATTTCCCATGATCGTTCGTTTATTCGTCAAATGGCAACGCGTATTATTGATCTGGATCGAGGTAAAATTGCGTCTTGGAGTGGGAATTATGATAACTATTTGCTTGGTAAAGAAGAAGCATTGCGTGTTGAAGCGTTGCAAAATGCAGAATTCGATAAAAAACTTGCCCAAGAAGAGGTCTGGATTCGGCAAGGTATTAAAGCTCGTCGTACTCGTAATGAAGGGCGAGTTCGGGCATTAAAAGCAATGCGCCAAGAATATAATGAGCGTCGCCAAGTTATGGGTAGTGCTAAAATGCAAATCGAGGAGGCATTACGTTCAGGAAAAATTGTTTTTGAACTTGATAATGTAACTTATCAAGTTGAAGATAAGTTACTCGTGAATGATTTTAGTGTGCAAGTATTGCGTGGTGATAAGATAGCACTGATTGGCCCTAATGGAATTGGTAAAACAACGTTACTTAAATTGATGTTAGGTAATTTAGAGCCAACATCAGGTAATGTGCATTGTGGCACTAAGCTTGAAGTGGCTTATTTTGACCAGTATCGGTTAGAGCTCGATCCTGAAAAAACAGTGATGGACAATTTAGCCGAAGGTAAACAAGAGGTAATGGTAAATGGTCGTTCACGCCATGTACTTGGTTATTTACAGGACTTTTTATTTCCGCCTAAACGTGCCAGAACACCTGTACGAGCACTGTCTGGTGGGGAGCGTAATCGTTTATTGCTGGCTAAACTATTTTTAAAACCTAGCAATTTATTAATACTTGATGAACCGACCAATGATCTTGATATTGAAACATTAGAATTGCTAGAAGAGTTAGTGAATGATTATCAAGGAACTGTCTTGTTGGTTAGTCATGATCGGCAATTTGTTGATAATGTGGTCACTCAATGTTGGTTTTTTGAAGAAAAAGGCCATATTGGTGTTTATGCTGGTGGTTATGCCGATGCTCTGCAACAACAGCAGCAAGCACAACCAGTTAAAGTAACGACAGTTAATAAACTTGAGCAACCTAAAAAAGAATTATCTGCTACTAATAATCAAAGTAGTGAGCGAACCGCTAAAAAGAAAGTTAAACTGAGTTATAATGAACAACGAGAATTGGCACAATTACTAAGCAAAATAGAACAATTAGAATTAGAGATTACTGATTTACAAGCACAAATTGGTCAAAGTGACTTTTTTAATCAAACTCATGAAATTACTAGTCCAATTTTACAATCTTTGGCAGATAAAGAGGCTGAATTAGAAGCTGTTTTTGAAAGATGGGAACAGTTAGAGTCTTTAAGCAAATCATAAGGTAAGTGTTAGTATTTTTCAGCATTATTTATTTGTGTTATAAAATAAATAATGCTGTTTCCTTACCCTAAGGTTTTTATATAATATTTTTTACATAACCCTTTTTTAAATAACCGTTTTATTATTCCATAATTTTCTAGATAAAAAGTAGAATAATAATAGTGCGATGATGACAAAACACGCACCAACATAACCAATGTAATCAATTGAAAGTAAAATTAATACCTTACTGCCTATAAAAGCACCGCCTCCTATTCCAATATTGAAAATACCAGAATAGACTGAAGTGGCTATATCTGTGGCATCGGGTGCGGCATCAATTACTTTACTTTGCATAACCATTCCAATAATTGTAATGGAAAGTCCCCAAATCAAACATTGAATAATTGCAGTATAAAGCGTTAATGAACAGACATAAAGCGATAATAAGCAAGTAATCAGTAATAGCATAGGGATGATGAAAATTGCGGTTGGATTTTTTTCAGCATATTTTGCAAAAATAACGCTACCAATCATTCCAGAAAAACCTACAACTAATAATAAAAGGACGATAACATTTTGGTTAAATCCACCAATATTTTTCATGAATGGCGTAATATAGGTATAGGCAGTAAAGTGACCTGCAATAATAATGGCAATTAATAAATAAATGTTTAGCAGTATTGGGCGTTTTAATACCATTGGAATATCTTTGATAGAGATAATATCCATGCTTGGTACAGTAGGCAATAAGCGGAGTAGTAATATCATCACGCAAAAAGCGATACCAGCAATACATAAAAAAGTCACGCGCCAGCCAACGAGTTGTCCTATGATGGTGCCAATTGGAATGCCTAGAATGGTTGCCATCGATACGCCAATAACAATAAAGCCCATTGCTTTAGCTTTTTTACCATTGGGCGCTAACCGAACTGCAAGTGGTGTTGTAATTGCCCAAAATACCGCATGTGCACAAGCAATACCAATTCTTGCTATCATTAAGCTGTAAAAATTCCATGCGACTCCAGCTAAAATATGACTACCTATAAATAGGCAAAATAAAAGGATAAGTAGCTTCCTTCGTTCCATTTTTGATGTTAATACTGTGAGTGGCAATGATAATAGCGAGACAGCCCACGCATAAATGGTGAGTAATAATCCCGCATGAGCTACGTCCATTGAAAAGCTTTCAGCAATATTGGGTAATAGCCCGACAGGTACAAATTCCGTTGTATTAAAAATAAATGCCGCAAATGCAAGACAAAGAATTGATGACCAAACCCGAGATCGGTTAATACTATTATTCATGATTAAGATTTTGGAGGGAATATTAGATTACTTTTGATTATAACTGAATATGTTTGTCTATTAAATAGTTGCTAAGAATAAATCTTAAACTTAATCGCCACCAATATTAGTATTTGAGGGCGATGTTTCATTATAGCGATTTATTCTAGTGCTTTAGCTGCAGCTAGGACTTTGTCATAATCAGGTTCAGAAGAGGTTTCTTTGACATATTCCACATAAACAATTTTGTCGTTTTTATCAATGACAAATACAGCTCGAGAAAGTAATCGCAACTCTTCAATAACAACTCCATATTTTAAACCAAAGTTGAGTTCTTTATGATCTGAGGTGACTTTAACGGCATCAATACCTTCAGCAGCACAGTAGCGATTTAAGGCAAAAGGTAGATCGACGCTAATTGAAAATATCACTGTGTCTTTTAATTTTGCCGCTTCGACGTTAAAGCGATGCACTTGAGCACTACATACTGAGGTATCAATGGATGGAACCGAATTAATAATTCTGATTTTACCTTTAAAATCGGACAATTTAATGGGCTTCATTTTTAAATCTTGCACGATAAAATTGGGCGCTGTGTCGCCAACTTTAATTTGTGTGCCTAACAAAGTAATAGGTGCTCCGCGCATGGTGATTTCATTAACTCTTTTTTGCATAACATTTTCCTTAGTGTTGTGACGAATCACGTTGTTGACAGTGTAATGTCTTCCAATGAATTGGAGTTGTTGCACTTGTTAGGGATAAATAGATTTAGAACTGTTCCAATATAGAACTAAAACAACTTCTGAACAATACTTGAATTTGTTTTAAGTGATGAATTAGCCGATTTCTATTATTGTTAATAATGTTATTGTTCAAAATGATGAATAAATTTGAGTAGTTATCGAATTAATAGAAATGATATGTAATTAGTATTGGCTGTTTTTACAGCCAATAGTTGGATTTTTAAGTTACAATGTCTTAAAAGCAATATCAGGCAAAATCGCTTCACCTTGCCAATATAACTCACTAGCAATACTGCCTGCAATTTGATAATAAAGTTGGCTAAATTCGCTATCAGGGTGGTTAATGACAGTGGGCTTTCCTGTATCAAGATCTTGGCGTAACATTTTTTGAAGTGGAATTTGCCCTAGCAATTTGGTTTGATATTGCTCAGCTAAATGTTTTGCACCACCTTCACCAAAGATGGCCTCATGATGTCCACAATGTTCGCAAATGTGGTAACTCATGTTTTCAATAATTCCTAGTGTTGGGATGTTTACTTTATTAAACATGGTAATACCTTTTTTTGCATCGATTAAAGCAATATCTTGAGGAGTTGTGATAATCACAGCAGCAGTAACTGGAATGTTTTGCGCAAGCGTTAATTGGATATCCCCAGTACCTGGCGGCATATCAATGACAAGATAGTCGAGTTCTGGCCAAAGCGTATCTTGTAAAATCTGTAATAGTGCTTTACTTGCCATAGGTCCACGCCATACCATAGCACCATTAGGATCAACCAAATAACCAATGGAATTACTTGCAAGCCCATATGCCATGATTGGTGTCATATGTTTATTATCGGGTGTTAAGGGTTGTTGGTTTTCTGTACCTAGCATGGTTGGGATCGAAGGGCCATAAATATCTGCATCTAAGATCCCCACTTTAGCGCCTTGTTTTTGTAAAGCTAGCGCAAGATTGACCGCTGTTGATGATTTGCCCACACCGCCTTTTCCTGAGCTTATTGCGATAATGTTTTTTATATTATTAATGGCATTTTGGTTATTAGCACGTTTTAAAGTAGCAATTTTATATTCAATATGCCAGTCAACTTCATTAACGCTGTTAAGTTTAAGCAATTTTGGAGTGGTTATTTTTTTCAATTCTTCAAAAGTAGATTGCCAAGCGAAAGGCATTGTTAAATTTATAGTTAAGTGGTGATTAACTATTTCGCATTTTTTTATTGCATCGAGTTCAAGTAAATTTTTTTGTAGAGTTGAATGAATAAAATTTTCAAGAATTTTTTTTACTTCAGTGTTCATTGTGGTTATCTCTTTATGCCTTAGTATTTATACTCGTTTTATTTTCAATTACCTTGCATTAAAAGCGTAAAATACCTTAAATAATAAGGTGGTAAACAGTAAATTGGTTTACCCTCATAAAAAATGATTATTTTCTGTTTTGAAATATGAATTGAGTATATAAATTTTATCAAATTATGGCATAAATCTAGCGATAATCCCACGATTGATGTACTATTTCTGCCATTATGTAAAAAAGGGTAATAAATCAACATGACAACTCAACGCAAAATATTGGTGACTTGTGCACTTCCTTATGCCAATGGTGCAATTCACTTAGGTCATATGCTAGAACACATTCAAGCTGATGTATGGGTACGCTATCAACGTATGCGTGGTAATGAGATCTATTTTATTTGTGCTGATGATGCCCATGGCACGCCAATTATGCTCAAGGCTCAGCAATTGGGGATTACTCCAGAGCAAATGATTAGTGAAGTTAAAACCGAACATCAACGTGATTTTTCTGGCTTTAATATTAGTTATGATAATTACCATTCAACACATAGCCCAGAAAATCGTGAGATATCAGAGCAAATTTATAAACGTTTGAAAGCGAATGGTTATATTAAAACTAAAGTTATTTCACAGCTATTCGATCCTGAAAAACAGATGTTTTTACCAGATCGCTTTGTAAAAGGTACTTGTCCACGTTGTAAAGCCCCAGATCAATATGGCGATAACTGTGAAGTGTGTAGTGCAACTTACAATCCGATTGATTTAATTAATCCTAAATCTGTGGTTTCGGGAGCGACACCAATTTTAAAAGAGTCTGAACATTTCTTTTTCGATCTTCCGGCTTTTTCAACTATGTTACAAGAGTGGATTCGCTCAGGAACATTACAAGATCAAGTTGCTAATAAAATGCAAGAATGGTTCGAATCAGGCTTACAACCGTGGGATATTAGTCGTGATGCACCTTATTTTGGATTTGAGATCCCCGATGCTCCAGGTAAGTATTTTTACGTTTGGTTAGATGCGCCAATTGGTTATATGGGATCTTTCTTAAATTACTGTAATAAACAAAATAAACCAATTTTTGATGAGTTTTGGGACAAAAATTCAAATACAGAACTGTATCACTTCATTGGTAAAGATATTGTTTATTTCCACAGCTTATTTTGGCCAGCAATGCTTGAAGGTAGCGAATATCGCAAGCCTTCCAATATTTTTGTACATGGTTATGTGACTGTTGATGGTGCAAAAATGTCTAAATCACGCGGTACTTTTATTCAAGCAAGTACCTATCTAAAACATTTAGATCCTGATTGTTTACGTTATTATTATGCGGCTAAATTGTCGTCACACATTGATGATATTGACTTAAATTTAGAAGACTTTGTTCAACGTGTAAATAGTGATTTAGTTAATAAAGTTGTTAATATTGCTTCGCGTTCGGCTGGTTTTATTTATAAACGCTTTGGCGGCAAATTATCAGATAAAGTGGCAGAGCCTGAACTGTATTCCTTGTTTGTTGAAAAAGCAGAAGTGATTGCTGACTATTTTGAACAACGCGAATCAGGCAAGGCAATTCGTGAAATTATGGCACTTGCTGACGAAGCTAACCGCTATATTGACGAAAAGGCGCCTTGGGTGGTTGCTAAACAAGAAGGGCAAGATCAAGTGTTGCAAGATATTTGCTCAATGGGAATTCACTTATTCCGCATCTTAATGACCTATTTAAAACCAATTGTGCCTTCATTGGCTGAACGTACAGAAGCATTTTTAAATAGCAAATTAGAATGGAATGAAATTGATAATGCTTTAACAAGTCATAAAATTAATCAGTTTAAAGCTTTATTTAATCGTATTGATATGGATAAAATTACAAACATGATTGAAGAAACAAAACAACAAGCTGCATTAGCCCAACCGGCAAAACCTAAAGTTGCAGAGCCTATCGCTGACACGATTAATTTTGATGATTTTGCTAAAGTCGATATGCGCGTTGCTTTAATTAAACATGCTTGCTTTGTTGAAGGATCCGATAAATTACTTCAATTAACGCTTGATATTGGTGACGAAACCCGTAATGTGTTTTCAGGTATCAAGCAGTTTTATCCTGACCCAGAGGTGTTAATTGGGCGTTTAACTATTATGATTGCTAACTTAGCTCCTCGTAAAATGCGCTTTGGTATTTCTGAAGGTATGGTGCTTTGTGCGAGTGGTAAAGGTGATGATGAAGGTGTGTACCTACTATCACCAGATAGTGGTGCTAAACCAGGAATGCGAATTTCGTAATTGATATCTTTATTATAAAAACTGCATCTTAACAAGTTAATATACTTGTTAAGATGTTTCAGGAAACTATGCGTTTCAGTATAAAATTTGCTTATTTGATAAATAATTGTAGCGTTAGTTTTTTTGGGGCTGTTTTTTTTATTATAAATGTGTTGCCATTCAAGTTTTGAATTTATGTCGTTGAGGGGACTGATGGTTGGTTGCTTAAACTTTTTAAAAAGCCTATAAAAACCTTTCCGTTTACACTTAGAAACCTATTTCATATCTGGCGCCCAATTTCATTTAAACGCCATTTTTTGATCGAAGTAAATAAAACTTCACTTTAAATCAATATGCTATGTTTCTCTTTTTATCCTGAAATTTGGCAATCAAAATAACGACTGCCAAAGTTCAATTTTGCTAAAAATCATATTTTGCTGTTCGATTTAACATTACTTGTAAATTCATTATTTTCTTACTTTTGATTTTCTGACGGATTTCCTGAATAGGGAAATATACTGTCTTTTAGTGAAAAAGAAAAATCTTTTGTATTAATCTCACCAATAACTTTGTTGCTATCGTATAAAGCCAGTAAAAAATCGGCCATTTGCTTTGCTGTATGGTACTTGGTAAAACTTGCATCATAATTGTAGTTACTGACATTATTGGCTTTTTCACCAAATTCTGTTTTTGTCGCGGCCGGAGCTAACACCTTTGCGGTTAATTGGGCGTTAGCTTGCTTTAATTCTTGTGCTAGCCCTTCGGTAAAGGCATTGACATAGAATTTTGTTGCGCAATAGGTTACCGCATTAGGAACGAGTGTATATCCACCAGGGAGGAGATGTTTATTAGTTGTGTCCCAGATTCATTTTGATATTTACGTACATACAGTGTTGAAAAAATTGTTAGGACTTCAATATTTAAATGAAGCATTGATTCGATTTTTCCTAAATCTTGATCGCTAACACTGCCGTAATGACCAAAACCGGCATTATTAATCCATGTTTCAATAAAATAGCTGTCTAAATCATTAAAAAGGGAATAAGCGTTGGTTGGTTGTGATAAATCACAAAGTTTTATAATTACTTCTAATGCTGGGGAAATTTTTGCAATTTCTTGTTGTAAAAGTGCCAAATTTTCTTGTCTTCTTGCAATAACAATAAGGTTTATATTTCGTTTTGCAAAAACATCAATGCTTGATTTACCAATATGTGAATCAGAATAAAAAAGATCATGTTTGGTCGTTTATGATTAATGGTGAAATAGTTAATATTCCTATATCAGGGACATTTCAAAGTAATCAGACTTCAGCGTTAGCGATAGCTGCGATTGAAGGACTAGGTATCACCATGTTGCCAAAATCTATGTTACAAGAACCAATTAAGCAGAAAAAATTATTTCCCATATTACAAAAATTTTTACCACCTGCCAAGCCGCTTAATATGATTTGTGCTGCTGATCGTCAGCAACCACCAAAACTAAAAACATTTATTGAATTTGTGTTGAATGCAATATCGTAATAGGTGTGTTTTTTATACATAATAAAAAAGGCGATTTGCTCGCCTTTTTTAACAGTTGTCATAAAAGAACCAATAGTTATTTTATCGTCACTAAAGTGCTCACTTCTTTACCTAACATATTGTTTAAATAAACTAAATCGTTGGCAGTTAAGGTTCCTACTGCATATTTTAATTGTAGTAAACTGGTTAAATAGTTATATTTTGCATCTGATAAATTTCGTTTAGAACTGTATAGTTGAGTTGTTGCAGTTAATACGTCGACAATTGTTCTTGTTCCTACTTGATAACCAGAATTGGTTGCTTCTAATGAACTTTGTGCAGAAACTACCGCTTGTTGATAAGCTTTGATGGCACTTATTGATGATGAAATATTATTGTATGATGAGCGAACTTGATTAATTACACCTCGATTGGTACTTTCTAATTTTTCGCTAAAACTCACGTAATTTTGTTGTGCTTGCTCAACTTTAGACATTGTTGCACCACCTGAAAAGATAGGTAGGTTTACACTGACGCCAACATAGTTGTTCCCTGAATAAGATTTGCCTCTATGTGCTCCAGGTGTGATGTTGTTACCATATCTGTCAGTTTTATTCAAATTAGTTGATGCATCTAAACTTGCTGTAGGTAAATGTCCCGCCTGTGAGAGTTTAATCTGTTCTCGTGCGATGTCTTGATTTAATTTCATGGTTAATAAATTAAGATTAGATTTTTCAGATTGTTTTAACAGTGCGCTGATTTGTGCTGGTGATTCTGTTTTAAATGTATTGGTATTGACACTTGCTAAACTTGAATAAAAACGACCGCTTACTTGGCGCAGTGCTTCAATGGCATTATTTAGATCATTTAATGCATTAACTTGTTGTGCAACAGTTAAGTCATAGTTAGCTTGAGCGTTTTGTACATCAGTGATTGCAACTAAACCAACTTGATGTTGTTGACGCGTTTGTTCTAACTGACGGCCAATTGCTTTTTTCTGTGCATCAATAAAGCTTAATGCATCAAGTGCTTTTAATACATTAAAATAAGCGACAGAAGTATTTAAGATTAATGTTTGACCTTGGTATTGATAGGCAATATCGGCAATACTTGCTTGTTTTTTAGTAATATCTAAGGCTTTCCAATTTGAGAAATTAAAAATGCTTTGTGATACTGCGATTTGGTATAAGTTGCCACTTTTAGATTTTATACCACTGTTATCACGTCGACCATGAGTAACACCGTAGGAAGCACTTAAACCAACTTGTGGTAGTAAACTTGCTCGAGAACCTGAAATTGCTGCGTATGCTTTATTTTTTTCAGCTAATGAACTGCGTAGATCTGGGTTAGTTTCTTTTGCTTGTTCATAAACTTGTATCAAATTTTCAGCAAAGACAGATTGGCTTAACGCTAAGCCAATTAAAAAGGTTAAGGTTTTTTTCATCAATCTTCTCTTTAAAAATCATTAAAATATAGTAGTATTTTTAATAGCGTAATTTTAACAGATAATTAGTATATAGTAAGTATAGTTTGTGTGTCATTCGCACTTTTTATTCAAATTCAGTTTAAATTCGGGAGCTTTTATGAAAATTAAAGACAGTTTGGTAAATTTTGACAAAAATGATGTGTTCAATTTAACAAAACGAATCTTGTATAAAGGTTTTTTTTCTTTGCTTGAATATCGTTTTCAATATCGAAAATTTGATGGTTCAATTAGTGAGATTGTAACTCGTGAAATTTTAGAACGTGGGCATGCGGTTGTACTTTTAGCATATGATGTAAAACGTGATGAAGTTGTGCTAATTGAGCAAATCCGGATTGCTGCGATTGAAACCCAAGATAGTCCTTGGATACTAGAACTTATTGCAGGTATGATGGATCATGAGAATGAATCATTTGAAGAAGTAGCAAGACGTGAAGCAATGGAGGAGGCGGGAGTTGTTATTGGTCGATGTAAACCCATCATCAGTTATTTAGCATCTCCTGGAGGTTTAACTGAACAATTGCACATTTTGGTGGGTGAAGTTGACTCATCAACCGCTGAAGGCATTCATGGTCTTGACGAAGAAAGTGAAGATATTAAAGTTCATGTAGTAAGTCGAACTCAAGCTTATCAATGGGTTAAAGATGGAGTGATTAACAATGCTGCATCAATTATTGCGCTTCAGTGGCTAGAACTTAATCATGAGCTGTTAAGAAAAGAGTGGAAATAACTTTTTAGGCATCATTTTTAATTATTTCTTTCATAAATGTGAGAACTATTTTACACTTTAATAGAATGCTAGGATTTATAATAAATTGTTTTTTCAGTCACAATGTCTATTGTGTTGTTGACATTATTAACCATGATTATAGATTAATAGACAATTGGGGTGAATTTTGGAGTCATTTCTAAAACTTCCAATCTGTAATAAAAATTACGGTAAAATATTACATATAACTGATACTCATCTTTTCGCTGATGACAATGCTTCATTGCTTGGTGTTAATTCTAATGCAAGTTTTCTAGCGGTTATAAATGAAGTTGAACGTAGTAATAATAAGTTTGATTTAATTGTAGCAACTGGTGACTTTGTACAAGATGGTTCTAAAAAAGCTTATGCTCGTTTTGCGGAACAAATAATTAAATTTGATACTCCTTGTGTGTGGCTGGCTGGCAATCATGATAATTATTCGTATATGCAAGATGTGTTTGCAAATTATCAACTTGTTGATAATAAGGTAGTTTTGTTGGGAGATAAATGGCTAATTATTTTATTGAATAGCCAAGTTGTTGGTCAGGCTTACGGTTTTTTGTCTGGATCTGAACTTAAGTTTTTACATAATGTTTTAACTGAACATCCTAATAGAAATGCATTAGTTTTTTTACACCACCATCCAGTTAATTCTGGTTGCTATTGGTTAGATCATCATATTTTAAAAAATAGTGACCAGTTAGAGAAAATTATTCAAAAACATCCCAATGTAAAAGGAATTGGGTGGGGACATATTCATCAAAAACAAGATTATGTTTGGCATAATTGTAAGGCATTTTCAACTCCTTCCACTTGTTTTCAATTTAAACCTGAATGTTACGATTTTCAATTATCAAGCGACGATGCACCAGGTTGGCGGGAAATCACACTTAAGATTGATGGTTCTATTGATAGTGATGTTTATCGATTAAAGGATAATCAGTTTTTGCCTGATGTTTCTCAAAATGGTTATTAGTAGTTAGTAATCATAATAAGTTTAAAATAGGTTAATAATTACAACAAAGGTGCGAAAAAGTAAAAAAGCCGCTCGACAATGCGTTGCCAAATAGGGCGTTGATTCCACTCTTTGGTGTTTATTTCATCTGAATTAGATAAATATTTTTGTAAAAGATTTGATAAAGATTTAGCGAACTCTGCATCATCAATCACAGTTGTAATTTCAAAATTAAGCCATAAACTGCGCATATCTAAATTGACAGTACCGACAAGACTTAATTGATTGTCAATTAAAACACTTTTGGTATGTAGCAAATTATCATTGAATTGATAGAGTTTTACTCCACCATTTAATAATTCAGCAAAAAAAGCTCGGCTTGCCCATTTAACCATTAGTGAGTCATTATTTTTGGGAATGATGATAATGACTTCAACACCTCGCTGTGCAGCTGTGCATACAGCATGTAAAATATCATCACTTGGTACTAAATAAGGTGTAGTGAAAATAATTTGTTCTTGTGCCGAATAAATTGCTGTTAATAATACTTGGTGGATCATGTTTTCCATATAACCTGGACCCGATGCGATTAATTGCATAATGTGTTTATTATCTTCAGGTGGTTCAGCGAAATCAGTAATTTTCGGTAGTGATAAATATTTGCCAGTTTCTAATTCCCAATCACTGGCATATAAGGCACCCATAAGGGTTGTAACGGGACCATTCATTCTGACCATGATATCAACCCATTTGCCAACATGTTTATTTTGTTTAAAGAAAAGCGGATCGACAATATTCATACTACCAGTATAAGATATATAGTTATCGATAATAGCTACTTTGCGGTGTTGACGTAAGTCTAATCGCCTAAACATAAATCGAAGTAAATTTACTTGTAAGGCTTCGACAATGATGATGCCTGCAGCACGCATTCTTTTACTAGCATTACTTTTAATAAAATGTCTGCTACCAGCAGAATCAACCATTAATCGGCAAGTTACACCTCGTTTAGTTGCTTGAATAAGTGCTTGCTCGACATCATCAGCACGACCACCTTCATTCCATATATAAAATACCATTTCAATATTTGATGTCGCATGATTTATATCATCAATTAAACGGTTAAAAATTCTGTTTGTTTCACTCAGTAACTCAATATGATTGCCATTAATTCCATCAAGACCAGTTTGATGTTTACAAAGTTGAAAAATCGGTTTGCTGACTTGGCTAACTTTGTTGGTGAATATGTCAGGAAAGTCACTTAGTTGGTTAATAAACTTGGAAATAGTCGGGCGCATTTTTTGTGCGCGTTTAACTCGTTGCTGACCCAAGTGAGCTTCGCCCAGTGAAAAATAAAGAATCACACCGACAAGCGGTAAAATATAAATAACCAGCATCCATGCAATAACATAAGTTGTCGGTCTTCGCTTAAAGACAATCCGTAAAGTTGTTGAAACAATGATCAGCCAATAAATAAGGAAGATCAAAGTACTAATTAATGCATGAAATGAGGTAAATTGCATATTTAATTAGCTATCAGTTAGGTTTAACTTGGTTATTGGATCTTTAGTACAATCATAATTTTGAAATACTTCAGGTAATGGTTTTGGATTATTATGTTTATCTACTGAAACATATGTGAATACGGCATCTGTTATGCAAAACCGTTGTGTTGAATCCGATGTATCTATGACTTTTTTAACCCAAACTTCAATACCAATTGTGATAGAGGTTTTTCCTGTTTTGATGCAATGAGCATAACAACAAACAACATCTCCTACCATTGCGGGCTTGTAAAATGTAATACTACTAGCATTAACGGTTACAACTCGATTTCTGGCTATTTCTTTTGATAAAATACCTCCAGCGAGATCCATTTGAGACATTATCCATCCACCAAAAATGTGACCATGCGGATTAGTGTCAGCAGGCATTGCTAGCGTTCTAAGTACTAATTGACCTTTAGGGGCTATATTTTGTGTCATGCTAAATTACTCCGTATGTACAATTTATTTATTTTCGGTATCTTTATTCATATTTTTATAGATATAGATACCTGATATCAACGATAATAGTAAGGATGCACCAGGTAAAATAAATACTTTAAATATCCAAAAGAAATCATCTGTCATGTAATAGGTCGCACCTAAACTAATGGTGCCACATAATATAAAAAAGAAGATCCATAATAAATTTAATTTATTCCATATGTTGGTCTCTAGTTGTATTTCTTTACCTAACATTGTTTGAAGTAGGTTTTTTTTGAAAAAAAATTGGCTAACTAATAGGGCTGAGGCAAATAAGAAATTAATAATAGTTACTTTCCATTTAATAATATTGGGATCACGCATATAGAGTGTGAATCCACCAAAAACCATAACCATCAGATAAGAAATTAGTTCTACTTTATCTAATTTTCTATATAAAATTAGAACAAGAAGAAAACACAAGGTAGCAGCAATCATTAATGCTTGAACGCCAACAAAAATATCATACTTGGTTAGAAATACAAAAAAGAATACAAGAGGAATAAAATTTAAAAGTTGTTTCATTCAATTATTGTCCTAGCACTAAAGATGAATTGATATATTCTAAATAAAAAGCCTATTGGAATAGGCTTATTTTTTGTGATGAAGTTCGGGATGGGCTTTGCAATCACCCGACTGGCAATGGCCATATAGATATAAACTGTGAAAAGTTAAATTAACACCATATTGTTCAGCAATCTCTTTTTGTCTAGCATTGATAATATCATCACGAAATTCAAATACTTCGCCACAATCTAAACAAATTAAATGATTATGATGTTGTTGTGTTGCTAGTTCAAATACTGCCTTGCCACCCTCAAAGTTATGACGAGTAACAATTCCAGCATCATCAAATTGATTCAAAACACGGTAAACTGTAGCAAGTCCAATTTCTTCTCCCATATTAAGTAGTTTTTTGTAAAGATCTTCTACAGTAATGTGTTGGCATGAAGGATCTCGTAATAATTCTAAAATCTTTAATCGTGGTAACGTAACCTTTAAACCAGCACTTTTGAGTGCTTCGTTATTATCATTATCATGATTTGTCATATTACTTCCCAATTAATTTATTGATCATAATTCATTATAGGAACTATGTACGGTAAATAAAAGAAATCAATTCAATAGACTAAATTTTCATTTCTGTTTTGACTTGATTTACCCAATTGTTAATACGTTCTTCAGTTAATTCTGGTTGACGATCTTCATCAATGGCTAAACCAATGAAATGAGTGTCATCAATTAAGCTTTTAGATGCTTCGAAACTATAACCTTCGGTTGACCAGTGTCCAACAATTTTTGCTCCTTTAGGTTCAATAATATCGCGGAGTGTTCCCATAGCATCACAGAAATATTCTGCATAGTCTTCTTGATCGCCACAACCAAAGATAGCCACTGTTTTACCACTAAAATCAATTTTTTCTAAATTGGGAAAAAAGTCATCCCAGTCAGCTTGAGATTCACCATAGTACCAAGTTGGAATACCGAAAAATAGGTAATCGTATTGTTCAATGTTTTCTTTAGTGGCTTTTGCAATGTCGAAAAGATCAGCTTTGTCACTACCTAAAATGAGTTGGATTTGCTTTGCTACATTTTCTGTATTACCTGTATCACTACCAAAAAAAATACCAACTTGTTTCATATTTGTACCTTTACTATCTATGATATTAAAATATTTTAGGAGTATATCATTGTCACTTATTATCAGCAATAATTCTAAATTACACAGAACATAAGTTATTATGTGCTATACAATTTATTTATCTTGCATTAAAATTATTGCCTATTTTTTATATTAAATTAGGCTGTGGAATTTCATTATGAATTTGCATGAGTATCAATCTAAATATCTTTTTAAACAATATAATTTGCCTGTACCTGAAGGGTATGTTTGTAACTCAATCGGTGAAATACAAGATACATTAGCTGAATTATCTTCAGGGACAAATTTAGGAGCTTGGGTTGCTAAATGTCAAGTTCATGCAGGGGGAAGGGGTAAAGCTGGTGGTGTTATTTGTACTCAAAACTATAGTGAAATAATGCAATTTGCTGAAAAATGGTTAGGGCAAAATCTAGTTACTTATCAAACCACCGATAAAGGTCAACCAGTTAATAAGATTTTAATTGAAAAAGCGTCTAATATTCAGAAAGAACTTTATTTAGGAGCAGTGGTTGATCGTAGTTCCAAGCGTGTAGTAATTATGGCTTCGACAGAAGGTGGTGTTGATATTGAAAGCGTTGCTGAAAAAACACCATATTTAATTTATAAAACTTCACTTGATCCGTTAACTGGTCCCTGTGCTTACCAAGGGCGTGAACTTGCGTTCAAATTGGGATTAACAGGTAAATTAATTAATCAATTTACAAAGTTATTTGTTAATTTTGCAAAACTATTTTTAGAAAATGATGTTTCATTAGCTGAAGTTAATCCATTAGTGATTACTGATTCCGATGAACTAATTTGTTTGGACGCAAAAGTTGTGTTAGATGATAATGCCATTTTTAGACATCCTAATTTAAATATTTTAAGGGACACAACTCAAGAAGATGAACGTGAGTCAATTGCCGCAAAACAAGGTATTAGCTATGTATCTTTAAATGGCAATATTGGTTGTATGGTTAATGGTGCAGGTCTTGCGATGGCAACTATGGATATTATTAAATTACATGGTGGTTCGCCTGCTAACTTTTTGGACGTTGGGGGTGGCACAACGAAAGAGCGTGTTGCTGAAGCATTTAAGTTAATATTATCTGACAAAAACGTGAAAGCGATTTTGGTTAATATTTTTGGTGGTATTGTTCGTTGCGATTTAATCGCCGATGGAATTATCAGTGCAATTAAAGAAATAGGTCTTACTGTTCCTGTTGTTGTTCGCCTTGAAGGTAACAATGCACAGCTTGCTCGAGAAATTTTAGCTAAAAGTAAATTAAATGTTACTACTGCCGAAAGTTTACTAGATGCGGCCCAAAAAATTGTTGCTGTTGCCAAATAATAGGACGCATGGAGAATAGTTATTATGTCAATTTTAGTTAATAAAGAAACAAAAGTTATCTGTCAAGGATTTACTGGTAGTCAGGGAACTTTTCATTCTGAACAAGCGCTTGCCTATGGTACTAAGTTAGTTGGTGGTGTGACGCCAGGTAAAGGTGGAACAACCCATTTAGGTTTACCTGTTTTTAATACTGTTAAAGAAGCGGTTGTTGCAACTGGTGCAACAGCTAGTGTTATTTATGTACCAGCAGCATTTGGTAAGGATTCTATTTTGGAAGCGATTGATGCAGGCATTAAGCTAATAGTCTGTATTACTGAAGGTATTCCAACTCTAGATATGCTTGTTGTTAAGGCAAAGTTACAACAAAATGATGTCGTAATGATTGGACCAAATTGCCCTGGTATTATTGTTCCTGATGAATGTAAAATTGGTATTATGCCTGGACATATTCATCGTGCTGGAAAGGTTGGCATTGTTTCGCGTTCTGGAACGTTAACTTATGAAGCGGTTAAACAAACAACGGATATTGGTTTAGGGCAATCCGTATGTATAGGTATAGGAGGTGACCCTATACCTGGTAGTGATTTTATTTCTATTTTAGCATTGCTTGAGCAAGATCCTAAAACTGAAGTTATTGTAATGATAGGTGAAATTGGTGGTAGTGCTGAAGAAGAAGCAGCTGAATATGTTAAAAAACATGTGACTAAACCTGTTATAGCTTATATTGCTGGTGTTTCAGCTCCATCAGGAAAACGTATGGGGCATGCAGGTGCAATTATTTCAGGAAAGAAAGGAACAGCGGTAGAAAAATCTAAAGCATTGCAATCTGCAGGTATTACAGTTGTAACAAGCCTTACCGATATAGGTGATGCAGTAAAAAAACAACTCAAAATATAAATTTTTTGATGTATATCAATTTTATTCTGTGATTATCGGTGTATAATGCTTGGCAATAACGTAAAAATTTGTGAGCATTTAAGGATTAGGGAGCGTTTATGCTAGATATAGTAGAACTTTCACGGCTCCAGTTTGCTCTTACTGCAATGTATCATTTTATTTTTGTTCCATTAACGCTAGGATTAGCGTTTATGCTAGCAATTATGGAAACGGTATACGTTGTTAGTGGTAAGCAAGTCTGGAAAGATATGACAAAATTCTGGGGTAAACTGTTTGGTATCAACTTTGCAGTAGGTGTCGCAACAGGTTTAACCATGGAATTTCAATTTGGTACTAACTGGTCTTATTATTCGCATTATGTGGGAGATATTTTTGGTGCACCGTTAGCTATTGAAGGTTTAATGGCATTCTTTTTAGAATCAACCATGGTAGGTTTATTTTTCTTTGGTTGGGATAGATTAAGCCGTGGTAAACATTTAATGGTAACTTGGTGTGTCGCATTTGGCTCTAACCTTTCAGCTCTTTGGATTTTAGTCGCTAATGGTTGGATGCAATTCCCAATAGGTTCTGAATTTAACCCTATTAATTCACGCATGGAAATGGCTAATTTCTATGAGTTAATTACTAATACAGTTGCTCAATATAAATTTGTTCATACTGTTGCAGCAGGTTATTTAACAGGTGCTATTTTTATTTTAAGTATTAGCTCTTACTATTTGTTAAAAAAACGTGATGTTGCCTTTGCCAAACGATCTTTCGCTGTTGCAGCCACATTTGGATTTATTATGTCAATCGTTGTGGCGATTATGGGTGATGAAGCTGGTCATGAGATGACAACTGTTCAGCCAGCTAAACTTGCAGCAATTGAAGCAGAATGGGAAACTCAACCTGCACCAGCATCATTTAATGTTATTGCTTTTCCATCACAAAGCAATAAAGAAAACTTGTTTGCAATAGAGATCCCATATGTTATGGGAATAATGACCACTCGTTCACTTGATACTCAAGTAACAGGATTAAAAGATATTTTAGCAAATAATGAAAAAAGAATTCGCAATGGGATATTAGCCTATAGTAATTTGGAGAAGATCCATCAGGGTAATCAAGACCCTAATGTACTGAAAGCTTTTGAAGATAATAAATCTGATTTAGGTTATGGTTATTTAGTCAAACGTTTTACTGATCGTGATAATTTGGCTATACCTCAGGCTACTGAAGAACATATAAAGGCTGCGGTAGAAGACTCAATTCCTACAGTTTGGCCACTATTTTGGGCTTTCAGAGTTATGGTCGGCCTTGGTGTATTAATGATTTTGGGTACTGGGTTTGCTTTATGGACTACTTATAAAAATAAAATTGGTGAAAAGCGTTGGTTACACCGCATATTAATTCTTTTTTTACCGTTCCCTTGGCTGGCATGTGAGTCAGGTTGGTTTGTTGCCGAGTATGGACGCCAACCTTGGGCAATTCAAGACATCTTACCGACTGGAGTAGCAAATTCTTCATTAACAGCAGGTGAAGTGTTATTCACTATGGTTCTTATTTGTGGACTTTATACACTATTCTTAATTGCTGAATTATTCTTAATGTTTAAATTTGCTCGCTTAGGGCCAAGTTCTTTAGGCACAGGCAATTATCATTATGAAAAAACACAACCGGTAACAGATAGGACATAGGGAGTATACACAATGATTGATTACGAGATTGTACGCGTCATCTGGTGGGTGCTGATTAGTGTTGTTTTAATCGGTTTTGTTGTAACGGATGGTTTTGATATGGGCGTTGGTATTTTATTACCGTTTATTGGTAAGACTGATACAGAACGTCGCATTATGATTAATGCAATTGCTCCTCATTGGGATGGTAACCAAGTATGGTTAATTACTGCTGGTGCAGGAATATTTGCTGCTTGGCCAATGGTATACGCTGCGTCGTTTTCTGGTTTTTATATTGCAATGATTTTAGTTCTTTGTGCGCTATTTTTTAGACCAATTGGTTTTGATTATCGCAGTAAACTAGAAAATTCAAAATGGCGTAATTTATGGGATGCTGGTATTTTTGCAGGTAGCTTTGTGCCAGCATTAGTTTTTGGTGTTGCTTTTGGTAACTTATTAGAAGGTGTTCCTTTCCGATTTGATAACTCTTATCGTGTATTTTATGATGGTAACTTCTTTGGTTTGCTTAATCCTTTTGCATTGTTGACTGGCGTTGTTAGCTTAATGTTATTTGTTGCTCATGGTGGTGCTTGGTTACAAATGAAAACATCAGGGGAACTTTATTTAAGAGCCAGAAAGGCTACACAAATTGCTAGCTTAGTAATGTTAATTGCATTTGTTTTGGCTGGAGTTTGGGTTGCATTTGGCATTCATGGTTATGAAGTTACCAGTGTGATTGATTATAATGCAGCATCTAATCCATTGACTAAAACAGTTTCTACTGATGCTTCATGGTTAGATAACTATCTGAATTATCCAGTTTTATGGATAGTCCCTGTTTTAGGTATGGTGTTACCACTGCTTACTATTCTTTTTTCTAGTCTAAACAAAAATGCATTAGTATTTATTTCATCAGTATTAACAATTGCCTGTGTTTTATTTACCTATGGTATTGCAACTTTTCCATTTATTATGCCTTCAAGCATTATGCCAAATGCAAGTTTAACAATATGGGATGCATCATCAAGCCAATTAACACTTAATATTATGTTTATTGTGGTTCTTATATTTTTACCTATTGTCCTTATATACACTATTTGGTCATATATCAAAATGTTTGGAAGACTAGATAAAAATCATATTGAAAATAATAAACATTCTCTTTATTAAGGAACTATTATGTATTACATTTTGTGGTTTATAGGAATTATTGCTGCATGTATGCTATCGGCTGTTACAGGTTTGTTAGTTGAAAGGGGTAGCGAAAAAGAAACTAATAACAAATAATATCAAGTATAAATTAATAAAAAGGTGACAAATAGTCACCTTTTTAATTAGTAAGTAAAATATTAGCAATAAAGGAAAATGATAATTGTTTTCATTTGCTGTTTTTTATATCATAGTGCAGCGAAGTTTATATTCAGATATAATAACACCAAATTTGATTAGTGTGATTTGGATATGAAACAATTCAATTGGAATGCAAGAGTTTATTATGAAGACACAGATGCAGGCGGTGTAGTTTATCATGCTAGATATCTAGCATTTTTTGAAAGAGCAAGGACTGAAATTTTAAGACAACTAGGAATTAGCCAACAGACCTTATTACAAGAAAATATTGCGTTTGTTGTTAAAAAAATGGATATTAGCTACCATTTTCCTGCTCGTTTAGATGATATGCTTACTATTAGTACTAAGGTGGATCAAACTCGCAAAGCATCTATTATTTTCAAACAGACTATTGTTAATCAAAATGAACGAGTTATCAGCACAGCAGATGTGCTTATTGCCTGTGTAGATATCGCTAAGATGAAGCCATGCGGGCTTCCTAAGTTATTAGTTTTGGAGTTTATATAAGTGGAAAATCTGAACATTATTAATCTATTTTTGCAAGCGGGGTTGTTAGTACAATGTGTTATGTTATTGCTACTTACTTTTTCTGTTATATCATGGGCTATTATATTTCAACGGAGTAAGATTTTAGGAAAAGCTAAAAAACAAGTTGAGGAATTTGATAATAGTTTTTGGGCTGCTGATGATTTAAATATTTTATTTGATAAAGCGAAATTTTATAAAGAAGAAATTAGTGGTACAGAGCATATTTTTTATTCAGGTTTTAAGGAGTTTTCACGGCTTTATCAAATTAATCCAAATATGGCAGAATCTGCTTTAGATGGAGCATCCCGTTCTATGCGTTTGGCTATGAATCGTGAACTTGATATCCTTGAATTACACATTCCTTTTCTAGGTACAGTAGGTTCTATTAGTCCATATATTGGTTTGTTTGGTACTGTTTGGGGAATTATGCATGCATTTATTTCTTTAGGTGCAGTTAAACAGGCAACGTTACAGATGGTTGCGCCAGGGATTGCTGAAGCATTAATTGCAACCGCAATTGGTCTATTTGCTGCTATTCCTGCCGTACTTGCTTATAATCGTTTATCATTGAGTGTGAGTCGAATTGAACAAAGCTATCTTAACTTTATTGATGAATTTTCTGCAATTTTACAACGCCAAGCAGTTGCTGTTAGGAAATAATTATGAGTAGAAGCAGACGTTCTCGTTATTCGACTAAATCTGAGATCAATATAGTACCTTTACTTGATGTACTATTAGTATTAGTGCTTATTTTTATGGCAACGGCACCAATTATTAGTCAAAGTGTTGAAGTTGATCTACCTGAAGCATCGGAATCTAAGACGATTTCACCATCAGAAACTAAACCAATCATTATTGAAGTGTCAGGCGTTGGAGTTTATGCTCTAATTATTGAGCAGGACCGTCAAGCTAATTTACCACAAGAAAAAATTGTTGCAGAAGTTAAGCAACAGATGTTGCTTAATGAAAAGGCTGTGTTTTTAGTTGGTGGAGCTAAAGATGTTCCCTATGAAGAAATTATAAAAGCGTTGAATTTATTACAATCAGCAGGTGTTAAGTCTGTAGGATTAATGACTCAACCAATTTAAATATTATAAAAGATGTCAGCAATGTCTCATAAGTCAAATTCAAAATTAAGTATAGCTATTGTAATATCTATTATACTACATATGATTTTAATTATTATTTTAGGTTACCGAGTTATGTATAGTAATGATGTTAATTATGGTAGCTTTAACGGCAATTCTATTGATGCTATTATGGTTGATCCTTCTGTAATGGATGAACAATACCAAAGACAACTAAAAACACAGATTAGCCAAAAACGGGCTGAGCAACAAAGGCAGCAACAAATAGAAGAGCAGGCTCAAGCTTTACAAGAACAGCAACTGGCTCAACAGCAACGACTTAAAGAGTTAGAAAGAGAGCGCTTAAAAGTAGAAGAACTACAAAAGAAAGAGGCAGAGGCTGCACAGGCGGCACGGGTAGCAAGGCAAAAAGAAGAAGATGAACGTAAAGCTAAAGAACAGTTAGAAGAGCAGCAAAGACAAGCTGAAAAGCAGCGTTTAGAACAACAGCAAGCGGAATTGGCTAAACAAAAAGCTGAGCAAGAAGCTAAATTAAAAGCTGAGCGAGAGCTATTAGAAAAGCAACGTGAGGAAAATCAACGTAAACAAGAAGAGTTAATTAAACAAAAAGCTGAACAAGAAGCTAAAGCTAAAGCCGAACAGGAAATTATAGAAAAGCAGAGAATTGAAAATGAACAAAAACAAGCTGAGTTAGCTAAAGAGAAAGAAGAGCAAGCAAAAAAGCAAGCCACTGAAAAAGCTGCTGCCGATAAAGCTAAGCGAGCTGCACAAGCTAAAAAAGATAAAGAACTTGATAATTTACTAAACGGGTTAACATCAGGCACATCTAATCCATCAGGTGGTGCTGCTAGTCGTAAAGGTGTTTCTGATGGAGAGCTAAATAAATACAAATCATTAGTTCAAAATGCGATTAGTAATAAGTTTATTAATCCTAATAAATTATATAGTGGCCGAAATTGTGTATTAGAAATTCAAATTGCACCCGATGGTTTATTGCTTGATGTGAGTGCAAAAGGTGGTGATGATGCATTATGTCGAGAAGCCCTTTCTGCAACTAAACAAGCTATTATTCCAAAACCTGCGAGCACATTTTATAATCAAGTAAAAATAATGACAATTGACTTTCAACCAAAATAGTTTTTATTCGCAAACGCTATATTTCCAGAAATTTTTTTAAAATAAATTAACAATATCTTCAAATTAAAATGTTGAAATTATATTAATCATCCCTATATATAGTCTATTCATTCCGAATAAAGTTACTTAAGTGAAAGAAGGAGCAGAATATGACGACAATTGTCAGTGTCCGTCGTGAAGGTCAAGTGGTTATAGGTGGCGATGGGCAAGTTACGCTCGGCGAGCGTATTATTATGAAGGGAAATGCTCGTAAAGTTCGTCGTTTATATAATAACAAAGTGATTGCAGGTTTTGCTGGCGGTACAGCAGATGCTTTTACACTATTTGAACTGTTTGAAAGAAAACTAGAGATGCATCAAGGACATTTAACTAAAGCAGCTGTCGAACTAGCTAAAGACTGGCGAACAGATAGAATGCTACGTAAGCTAGAGGCACTACTTGCTGTTGCTGATGAAAGTGCATCATTGATTATTACAGGTACTGGTGATGTCATTCAACCAGAAGATGACTTAATTGCTATTGGTTCTGGAGGCCCTTATGCGCAAGCAGCGGCACGAGCACTACTAGATAATACCTCACTTTCTGCACATGATATTGTGCAAAAATCATTATCGATTGCTGGAGACATTTGTGTTTATACCAATAATTTCCAAACAATTGAAGAACTTAATTATTAATCTGATTTAAGAGAAATTTAACTATGTCTGAAATGACTCCTCGTGAAATTGTAAGCGAACTAAATCAACATATTATTGGGCAAGAAAAAGCAAAACGTTCTGTTGCAATTGCGTTACGTAATCGTTGGCGCCGTATGCAACTAGATGAAACATTACGTCATGAAGTTACACCAAAAAATATACTTATGATTGGGCCAACAGGTGTTGGTAAAACTGAAATTGCAAGACGTCTAGCCAAATTAGCGCATGCACCGTTTATTAAAGTAGAAGCAACTAAGTTTACCGAAGTTGGTTATGTGGGGAAAGAAGTTGATTCAATTATTCGGGATTTAACTGATTCTGCAGTAAAAATGATCCGTCAAGAGGCGATTGAACGCAATCGTAATCGAGCGGAAGAATTAGCTGAAGAGCGCATTTTGGATGTACTTGTACCACCAGCTAAAGATGGGTGGGGACAAGTTGAAGATAATAATACAACAGCAAGACAAGCTTTCCGCAAAAAATTACGTGAAGGTTCACTTGATGACAAAGAGATAGAAATCGAATTAGCTGGTGTTAATATTGGTGTTGAAATTATGGCTCCTCCAGGTATGGAAGAGATGACCAATCAATTACAGTCAATGTTTCAAAATTTAGGTGGACAAAAAACAAAATCACGTAAAATGAAGATTAAAGATGCGCTCAAACAACTCATTGAAGAAGAAGCTGCTAAATTGGTTAATCCTGATGATCTTAAACATGAGGCGATTGAAGCAGTAGAACAAAATGGAATTGTTTTTATTGATGAAATAGATAAAGTTTGTAAACGTGGTAATTCTTCAGGCCCAGATGTTTCACGTGAGGGAGTACAACGAGATCTTTTACCATTGGTTGAAGGTTGTACAGTGTCGACTAAACATGGATCTGTTAAAACGGATCATATTTTGTTCATTGCATCAGGTGCTTTCCAAACAGCAAATCCATCTGATTTAATTCCTGAATTACAAGGCAGATTACCAATTAGGGTTGAATTACAAGCTCTAACAAGTGAAGATTTTGAACGTATTTTAACCGAACCAAATGCTTCACTTACTGTTCAGTATAAAGCTCTAATGGCAACTGAAGGAGTTAACATCGATTTTACCTCGGATGGTATTCGTAAAATTGCGGAATCAGCATGGCAAGTAAATGAGCAAAATGAAAATATTGGTGCCCGCAGGTTGCATACTGTTTTGGAACGCTTGATGGAAGATGTTTCATTCGAAGCTAGTGAACTCGGTGGAGAAACTGTAACTATTGATGCTAAATATGTAAGCGATCATTTAGATAAGCTTGTTGCAGATGAAGATCTAAGTAAGTTTATTTTATAAAAAGTTTAACTTCTAAACATAAAAAGGTGAAGATGAATTTGCTCAACTTCACCTTTTTTCTTGTTACTTTCTTATTAGCTCGCCTAAGATATCTGCAGCTTTTGATTTAGATTTAGATTTTGAATTATCTTTAGAGTCATGAGTTTTTAATTTTTCGCGGAGTTTGTCTAAACGGTCTTGTAATTTATCGCTTAGTGCATCGGTAATTAATTTACTCATATCTATTTGATAATGAAGATTAGCAAATTGCCCATAAATACGTAGTGGTATTGTTAACTTTTGCAGTTTACTAATTGTTTCACTTTTACCGTTCCAGCCACCTAATATTTTTAAATTCAAATTAACATCCAAATCTTGTTTTAAAAAACCAACTCGCCCTGATCCATCAATGACATCAAGAGTTTCAGAATTGGCATTTAATGTCGACAATTGCAAATTACCTTGCCTCAAATTACCAATAGCTGAAATTTTATGGAATTCAGTATATTTTTTTTGATTTTCAGGAGTCATGATGTCCTTTGAATATTGAGTTGCCGTATTTTGGATGATTCTTTGAATATTTAAATTATTTAGCCTTGCATTAGTTACTACTATATTCAAATTTCCTTGCAAGTTGGCTAAGATTTTTGAACCAGATAAGCTGTTGCTTTCTAAATCTCCAGTAGCGTTAAATAAACCCTCTAGATCATGTGCTATATTTAATTGATTAAGAAATGTATTTAAATCAACATTGGATATTTTGGTATTAAGCTTCATTAGTGTACTTTTTTGTTTACCATTTGCTAAACCAGTTGCAGCTATATGGCCATTAGCAATATCAAAGTTAATCTTTTTAAATATTGCAATACCTTCCTCATTGGTCATATCAATGTCAATATTATTTAATGTTACTTTGTTAGCATTAATCTGTTTAATATTTAATTTAGCTTTAGCATTAAAATTATTCAGAAAGTTTAATTCATTATTGATTTTTGTGACATTCGACACCACTGGTGAAGTTTGTTGAGGATTTGCTTCTTTATTTGAATTTTGACTTGTTTTCAAGAACGAAGTGAGATCGATTTTATCTGAATTTAACTGCAAATTTATATATGGTTTATTTGCTAAATCAGCATTTATTGTGGCAGTAAAATGATTTTCATTAATTGAAAAAGTTAAATTTTGGCTTTTAAGTAACATTTGTGGATGTTGGTAGTTAAATACACCGCTAATGTTACCTTTTAGCTCTTTTGTTGAATTGTCTACACCTTTATAAATGAAATCTAATTTCTTTAAATCGATTAACGCTTGTTCTGGAAATTGATTTAAATCGACATATGCATGTATCAAATAAGATAAATCTTGTTGATTTTTATCTATATTACCTTTTAAATCGATAGAAATATTTTTTTCACTATTTTGTTCTAACACTAGATTAATATTTCTAAAGTTAATTAAATCATTATTATGTTGTAATGTCACAGTACTATCACTAACTTCAAATTTATTTAAGCTAAATTTCCAATTAGATGAAATTTCTTGATCTTTAGAATCAGTTGGTTTATTCGTAGTCGTATTAGATGATGTTTTTGTACCATTTTTTGCAATATTGCCTTTACTTTCATTGGTGATACTGATAACTGCTGATTTTATAAAAACATTTTTGACTGATAATTTTTTGGAGAATAGAGGTAGTAACTCAACGTCTAATCTCATATTATCTGCAGCTAAAAGGGGTTTTGAAGCTCCTGCATCAGTTAGCTTAATTGAATCAGTTAAAATACTCACTTGCGGCCATATATGCCAACGTAAATTTCCATCGATGGATAATTCATATCCTGTTTTATCTTTAACTGTATCAGAAATAAACCCACGAAAGTTGTTGGGATCAACAAAAACAATCAATGAAACAACACTAATTGTTATGACTAAAATTAAAGCAAATAGAATAACCAATATTTTTTTGATCATATTAATGTTCCTTCGTTATGGTTATCGATTATTCAGTCTTTATCAATACGACTGGCAACAGCACCATACTGGTCTTTATATTTTGCATCTAACCTCCGATTGTATGGTTTTGTAGCAGGACCAGTTAGCGTTTCAAAACTGAGCGCGCCGATTGTCATTCCAGGCCTAAGTGCTAATGGAATTTTTCCTGAATTATAAAATTCTAATACAATTTGTCCTTGCCAGCCGGGGTCGATACGATGAGCTGTAACGTGAACCATTAGACCTAATCTAGCAAGCGATGAACGGCCATCTAACCAGCCAACTAAATCGTCAGGAATAGTGACTGATTCTAAAGTTACAGCTAATGCTAACTCACCAGGATGTAAGTAAAAGGCGTCACCTTCAGGTAATACTATTTCTTCACTCATCACTCGTTCCAAGACTGCAGATACTTCTTCTTTTGGACCACTTAAATCTATATAAGGTGTAGTATGTTCTCGAAAAGTACGAAATTGATTACCTAATCTAACATCAACAGTCGCACCATTAATACAGCTTGCTGCAGGCTGTGGTGTTATTTTTAATTTACCATTTTTTAAATATGCTTCGATATCTCTGTCACATAATCTCATGAGTTATCCTTAATTCAGCTTGTATTACTTTATTCTAACAGGTTCTTTTGATGGCGTCGACGTTAGTAGTTTAAGGCTGTAGTACCCATGCGCGTCCATAATGGTTATAGTATCCGGCTAATTTTCCTGCTTTATCTCCTATTCCTAGATAAAGGTCAAAATGTTGACCTTTTATAGCACCACCTACATCAAGTGCAACCATAAGTCGAGTTTCTCGTCTGCCTCGATATTGCCCATCGTCTTCAAGAAGCGGCACATCAACTAATACTACAGATCCTAAAGGAATGACTGATTTATCCGATGCGACTGATGCATTTGCAACCAAAGGTATTTCAGCCGCACCCGTAACTTCAGCATTATATTGTGGATTAAAAAAAACAAATGAACGGTTTTGAATTAGTAAAGCTTTAATTTGATTTTCTGGTTTGTTTTTTGCCCAATCTTTAATTGATTGTATAGAAATTTTTTCTTTTTCTATTTCGCCTTGTTCTACTAATAATCTTCCTATACTAGAATAGCCATAATTATTTTTACCTCCATAGCTGAAGAAGACTAAAGGTGAACCATCTTCAAAATCAATATAGGCACTACCTTGTACTTCCATAATAAAGTTATCCATTAAGGAATTACTGTATGCAATTTCAAGATCTCTATCAGAAAGAGCTCCATTATAAATTTGTTCACGATTTGGTAGTTGTTCTTCATCACTAACAACAGGCATCTTATAAATAGGGTATTTAAATTCTGCTGTTGGTTGATGCCTTGCTTTGATTATCGGAGTGTAGTAGCCTGTTAAATGTACATTGCCATACCCATCTTGTCCAACCATTTCGTAACTGTTAAGTCCTACCTTGTAAAATTCATCAACCATTAAAGAACGGCTAATCCACTCATTTATTGCTTTATAAATATGTTCATTTTTTTTATATAAAGAAGGCGATGACGATTTAATTTTAGCTATTTGAATAATGTAGTCTGATATGTTGACAGGAATATTTAATTGAGGCTGATTAATGTTAAGTGGTAAAGATAATTTCCCATCTTTATATTGTTGGCCTTGATTAGTTGGTTTATTTGAATAGTATTGGCTACCAATAAAAATAGATAAAACAAGTAAAATACTAAAAAAATAAAAATAATAATAACGATCTTTTTTTTTCATCTTGGAAAATAATTATAATAAGTTAAGCAATATGGCTGGTTATGCTACACAATTCTATTATAAGAAACTACAGATAATTATTATGAATCCATAAAAAGTTTTCATAACAATTCAACTTGCGATTTTATTCTATAGACTTTATAGTCCTAGACTCTTAGTAAGTCGAGAAATATAGAAAATAAAAGGAAATAATAGCGATGAGCATTACATCCTCAAAAAATGATCTGAAGCGAAATCTTTCTAACCGTCATATTCAATTAATTGCAATCAGTGGGGCAATTGGGACTGGTTTATTTATGGGTTCAGGAAAGACAATTAGTCTTGCTGGTCCTTCTATTATTTTTGTTTATATGATTATTGGTTTTATCCTTTTTTTTGTTATGCGTGCGATGGGGGAAATCCTTCTTTCTAATTTAAAGTACAAATCTTTTAGTGATTTTGCCAATGACCTTTTGGGGCCTTGGGCTGGATTTTTTACTGGTTGGACATATTGGTTTTGTTGGGTAATTACAGGGATTGCCGACGTTATTGCAATTGCTGGATATGCGCAACATTGGTTTCCTGAACTGCAGTCATGGATACCAATGTTATTAACAGTTGCCTTACTTTTAACACTAAACTTATTAACGGTAAAAATGTTTGGTGAAACAGAATTTTGGTTTTCAATGATTAAGATTATTGCAATTTTAGCATTGATAGGAATTGGACTCGTACTCATTTTGACTGCTTTTCATTCCGAACAAACGGGTACCACAGCTGCATTTTCGAATTTGTGGGAATACGGGGGCTTTTTCCCTCATGGTAGTATGGGTTTTTTTGCTGGATTTCAAATTGCTATTTTTGCTTTTGTTGGGATTGAGTTAGTTGGCACAACTGCAGCAGAAACCGTTGATCCGTGCAAAAATTTGCCTCGTGCAATTAATTCAGTGCCTGCGCGTATCATCTTTTTCTATGTTTTTGCTTTAATCATTATTATGAGTGTAACGCCATGGATGTTTATTTCTCCAAACAAAAGTCCTTTTGTAGAATTATTCACTCTAATTGGCTTGCCCGCTGCTGCAAGTATTATTAATTTTGTAGTATTAACTTCAGCAGCATCATCTGCTAATAGTGGTATTTACTCAACAAGCAGAATGCTGTTTGGGCTTGCTAAAAAACAAGATGCTCCAGAACCGTTTGGTAAATTATCAAGTCGCTCTGTACCGGCTAATGGGCTATTATTCTCGTGCACATGTTTGTTTGGTGGAGTTGTTTTGATTTATTTAGTGCCTAATGTCATGGAAGCTTTTACTATAGTAACTACAATTTCGGCTATTTTATTTATGTTTATTTGGTCGATGATTCTTATTTCTTATATTGCTTATCGTCGCAAAAAAATAAACTTACATGAACAATCTCAATTTAAAATGCCAGGTGGTATTTTTATGTGCTGCGTCTGTTTGGCTTTTTTTGCCTTCGTGATTGTATTACTTACTTTTGAGAACGATACTCGCCAGGCATTAGTGGCAACACCTATTTGGTTTGTTATTTTAGGTGTAAGTTATTTTATTCGATCTTTAAAACGTCAATAAATTTATACTAAAAATGGCAGGAAAACCTGCCAATATTTTTACTCTAATTATCGCACTTTATTTTTTCGGACAGATGATGCTAGCAATAATTCCTAAAGCTAGTGTGCCTAAAACGATATAAAGACTGGTAATTGGATCTATATCAATACCGTATCCAAATAGATGGTTACTTGCATTTAAAGCCAATTTTCCGGCAATAAAAAAGAGTAAACAGATAATTGCCTTATCAAGATGAGCTAAATACTGTTTCATGGCTTGTAAAATAAAATACATAGTTCTAAGACCCAAAATAGCAAAAATCATCGAGCTATAGACAATTAACGGTTCTTGGCTTACAGCAATCACGGCAGGAACAGAATCAAACGCAAAGATAACGTCACTTAACTCAATTACAACAATACATGAAAACAGCGGTGTAGCATAAAAAATACTTTTAGGTATTTTACCAACTAAATTGCTATTCTCAGGTTTTGCAAGTTCTCTATCAAGTTGTTTTTTGGTTAATAAAATGTGATGGCCGACAATTTTGGGGTAAGATGGAAAAATACGTTTGGCGATGCGAAAAGTTAAGTGATTTGAATAATCCTTTATGTCTTGATCATTATCTTGATTTTTTAGCATTATTATTCCAGTGCAAGCTACTAATATTGAAAAAGCTAATTCCATCCAAGGACCTAAATATAACAAACCTGTTCCAATTACAACAAATATGGCGCGGAATATAATAGCGCCAATAACTCCCCAATAAAGTAAGCGATGTCGATAATTATTAGGTACTGAAAACCAAGAAAAAATAGCCATAATGACAAACAAATTATCGACAGATAGTGCTTTTTCAAGGACGTAACCAGCAACAAATAAGCTAGCAGTAGTACTCCCATGATGAATGTATAAAAATAGTGCAAACCCCAGTGCAACAATTATCCAAAAAAGTGACCATATAATGGCATTTTTTAAACTGATAGGTTTATCGTTATGGTGAGCATATAAATCAACAATAATTGCAGCCAAGGCTAGCACAACAAATACCAACATGGTCTCTATTGGAAATCCTAATGAACTTTGCATCATATTTATATTACCTAGTTTTAATTGATTTTAGATAATTTGAATAGTTGGTTTATCTAATTTAACCGTAATATATAATTATAAAAGTGATAGAGTATATATTGCTAGCTAAATCAAAAAAAGTTATATTTGCAAGTCTTATTTAACTGTTTTAATTTAATAATATTTTGAGCCAGTATTTATGACAAAATTTAGGATAATTATTCTCACTCTTCTTCCTTTTATTTCGGGATTATTATATGCACAACCAGTAGAGCCTTATATATCTTCTTTACCTAAAGGAAGTGATTTATCCATTTTGGTTCAATCTGTTGGGCGTAATCCTAAAACATTAGCAAAATATAAAAGTAATCAATTCAAACAACCAGCAAGCACTCAAAAAGTGATAACTGCGTTAGCTGCTCAGCTTGAACTGGGTAATGATTTCCGTTTTATAACTCGTATACAAACCAATGGCTCAATAAGTAATAAACAGTTAAATGGTGATCTTATTATTCAATTAAGTGGAGATCCAACTTTTACTCGTGATCGATTAAAAAGCATGATTGCAACACTGAGCCAAAAAGGTATTGAGAAAATTTCAGGAAATGTGATTTTGGATACTTCAATTTTTACAAGTCATGATAAAGCATCGGGCTGGTCCTGGAATAACTTAACTGCATGTTATAGTGCTCCGCCATCAGCTGCTATTATTGATAATAACTGTTTTAATGCAACCATTATTCCGGGTAAGGTCGGTTCCAAAGCCTCTGTTACGGTATCTTCCAATACTCCTATTATTCTTACTGGTGATGTCAGAACTATCGCTGCTAATAGTAAGGATTTAAATGATAAATATTGTGAATTAGATGTAAACTACTCAGATAAAAACCATTACCATTTATCAGGATGCATTGCTGTAAGTTCAGATAAAATACCGTTAAAATTTGCAGTAATTGATAGTGTTGAATATTTTTCGAAAATTTTAAAAAATGAGCTTAAACAAAAAAAAATAATGTATACAGGAACTATTATTGAACGTAATCAAAGGACTAATGCTCAGTTGTCATTATTAGCCTCTAGCCAATCAGCTCAACTTTCTGAACTGTTGACAGTTATGCTTAAAAAATCAAATAATTTGTATGCAGATGCTATATTTAGGACTTTAGGGGCCCATTATTATAATGTTCAAGGTACATGGCGTAATGGCGGTGATGCTGTTAAGCAAATTTTACGTAAAAAAGCGGGTATATATTTAGAAAATTTAGTTATTGCTGATGGTTCTGGATTATCTAGATTAAACTTGGTTAGCGCCGATAAGTTAATGGAAATTCTACAATATATTGCAGCTAATAATACAAAATTAAGAATTATTGAAATGTTACCAATTGCTGGAGTTGATGGTACTTTGCAGAATCGAAAAAGTCTTAATCAAGCACCTTTTAAAGAAACAATACGAGCCAAAACAGGTTATATTCAAGGTTGCTATAACTTAGCTGGATTTATCCAAAAGTCTGAAGGGGAATATGTTGCATTTGTGCAGCTATTATCAGGATACCAAGCTGATAATAAAGGAGAGCCCAAAAATAGTGCAGTCATGCGATTTGAATCGGAATTCTATAAAAATTTTATTAATTAATAAAGTGTGGTCAGGATATATATATTTTATATTTAGTATAAGTCCTGACCTTCTTTGTAAATTAAAAGTTATCGGCTAAAAAACCACAGCTCTGATGTTTCCAAAGCTGTGCGTATAAACCATTCTTGTTTAATAATTCTTGATGGGTTCCTTGTTCGATTATTTTACCTTGATCAAGTACGATTAGTCTATCCATTGCCGCAATTGTAGATAATCGATGGGCAATAGCAATAACGGTTTTTCCTTCCATTAAAGTATATAGACTTTCTTGAATTGCTTGCTCAATTTCAGAGTCTAATGCACTTGTTGCTTCATCTAATAATAAAATAGGGGCATTTTTTAAAATGACGCGAGCAATGGCAATACGTTGCCTTTGCCCTCCGGATAATTTTATACCTCGTTCACCAACAAAAGCGTCGTATCCTGTTTTACCTCTTGTATCAACGAGTGTTTGAATAAATTTATCTGCATGAGCCTTTTTGGCTGCTTCTCTCATCTCCTTTTCAGAAGCATTTTTGTTACCGTAAAGTAAGTTTTCTCGTACTGAGCGATGCAATAACGAAGTATCTTGTGTCACCATACCGATTTTAGAACGTAAGCTTTCTTGACTAACGGCAGTAATATCTTGACCATCAATAAAAATATTACCACTTTGTAAATCGTAAAAACGAAGTAATAAATTAATAAGCGTTGATTTTCCAGCTCCAGAACGACCGACCAAACCAATCTTTTCACCAGGTTTGATTGTTAAATTTAAATCTTCAATAATTGAGTTGTGTTGTTTTTTATCATAAGCAAAATGGATGTGCTTAAATTCGATTTTCCCTTGGGTAACATGAAGTGATGTTGCATTAGGTTGATCAATAACTGTTTTAGTGGCTGAAAAAGTATTAATCCCATCTTTAACTATGCCAATATTCTCAAATAAAGCTGCCAATTCCCACATGATCCAATGTGAAAAACCGTTTAATCGAAGCGTTACAGCGGTTGTTGTTGCAATTGCACCAACACCAATTAATTGATTGCTCCATAGCCATAAGGCAATACCTGTAGTGCTTAGTATCAACAAAATAGACATTAAATGATTAACAATTTCAAAGCTACTGACTAAGCGCATTTGTTGATTGACAGTGACTAAAAATTCATCCATTGATTCTTTAGCATATTTTGCTTCATTGCCAGCATGAGAAAAAAGTTTTACTGTCATGATGTTGGTATAGGCATCGGTAACTCTTCCTGTCATCGTAGAACGAGCATCTGCTTGCATGCTAGCAACTTTACTTAAACGAGGAATAAAATAATACATAGCAATACCATAAATTAGACACCAGCCTATAAATGGAATTAATAGCCAAAGATCTAATTGCCCGATGATTGTTGCCATAGTAATAAACGAAATAAAGACATAGATAAAAATCTCCGTCACTAAAAAGCAAGTATCACGAACTGCAAGCGCTGTTTGCATGACTTTGGCTGATATTCTACCGGCAAATTCATCTTGGAAAAAACGCATACTTTGATTGAGTACCAACCGATGAAGGTTCCAACGCATTCTCATTGGAAAATTACCAGCCAGGCATTGATGTTTTATAATAGTTTGTAATCCAATAATAATTGTACTTGCTATGATGATTAAGGCTAATATTACTAATGTTGTTTTTTCTTGTTGCCAAAATTTGCTAGGTTCAACAGCTGCAAGCCAATCAATAACCCTACCAAGAGCTGCATATAAAAAGGCTTCAAAAGCGCCAGCGAATGCACTAAGAATAATTAATAATAGTAGAAATAAGCGAGTTCCTTTAGTTGATTGCCATATGAAATTAAAAAAATTTTTAGGCATACATTCATATTCAACTTTTGGATAAGGTGATACTAATTTTTCAAAAAATCGATACATATTAGGCCTGACAAATAATAGAGTTTTCCATTGATAATACAATCAATGATATTAAAAAACGAGGATAGCGCAAATATATGTAAATTATATATGCATTAAATTGTTACATGAAATTTTAGATATATCTGCGATTTATAATATTATAAATATTAAAAAGCTGATGAGGAAATATGATGTTTTATATTTCCTCATATTATGATTATATCTTGAACGTCAATATATAGCTACTATACTAATGGTCTTAAAATATATCTTTTATAATAAGTACAACGCGTCCAACAATATGATATTTATGAAAGTCTACTTTAGGTACTTCAATAGTCGGATATTGGCTATTATTGCAGATTAACAACCATCCATTGAGAGTTAAACGAATCTTTCTCAAAAAGGTAATATCTTCATATTCAATTAAATAGATTGCACCATCAATAATCTCATTTATTTCTGTATTAAGAATTAATCCGTTATTATTTTTGATTTCTGGCGACATTAAATCGCCTTTAGCCCAGTATATAATTAATTTTTTAGCATCCAAACCTCGATGCTTAACCCAACCTTCAACAATAGGATAATTCATTACTGGAGGCGTTTCTCTAACAAAACGCTCTTTTTGTGCTTCTTCTTTTGTTGGTAACTGTTTTTTATATACAGGGATACGATAAATATTTTCGTTATAGACTTCTTCACTGTCTTTAGGATCTAATACTTCTAATTTATGTCCAGTGGCAAGCCAATTAAAGGAAACATTACATTTTTCAGCAATGACTTCTAAACGTGTAAGTGATGGATATGTTTTACCTGATAAATAATCTCGGATTACTGTTTCTGACATATCACATTTTTTAGCGAAGGCTGATACAGATAACCCTTGCATTGAGCTATATAGTCTATCTTTAAAAGTTTTAATATTATTATTTTTAATTGTATTCATCTTTGAACCATTATTTCTTGCATAAGTTTATTAATTATAATGTATTTTTTTGTGTTTTTGTATACGTTAATAACATTGAAAATCTATTAGTTTTGCTTTATTCCTATGCTAATTTGTTTTTTTATTTTATATCTTGTTTTTTTATCTTGTTTTTTCATTTTTTTTATGATTGTTGATTTTTTTGGGAAAAAAAGTTATTTATTGTTTTTTCTGCTCGAAAATGCGTATTTTTGTGTAAAAATATTTATTGCTGTGTTAATTAAAGTTTTTTTATTGTTTATTTGATATTTATCAAAGGTATCTTAATGGTGGCTTTTTTATATTATTATGATTTTATTTGATTTATATTTTTTATGTAGAAATAATTTAAATTGAAAAAATAAATAAAAACGTTGACGAAAGCGAAAAAAAATGGATAATAAGCAGGGTAAGGATTTTTCATTGTTTTCTTTCCTTATATTCCTTATATTTCATGTTGGCCTGTATAGTTTTATACAGGTCTTTTTTTATTTTTGAACTATTCATGAAATCCCTTCACAAAAAGAGTATAATCAGTTTCCTATATAATCTGTTTTAAAGCTTATCCTAACAGAGCGTTGTATTTATTGAGAGGATTTGATCATGTCTTTTAGCATTCCACATCTTTTAGTGTTTCTTGCCGTGGTGATTTTATTATTTGGCACTAAGAAGTTACGTAATTTAGGTTCGGATCTTGGTTTAGCGTTGAAAGGCTTTAAAAAAGCGATGAATGATGACGAAGTTGAATCAAAAAGTGATAATAAGTTAGATGATAATAAATAGTTGCATTTATTTAGTATGAATTTACAATTTGACGTAGTAATTGTTGGTGGTGGATTAGTTGGTTTAGCCACTGCTTGTGCACTTAGCCAATGTGATTTAAACATTGCGATTATAGATACTAAACTTTGTCAGCATGAATTCTTGCCTCATGCTGAAATAAGTATTAGAGCTTCTGCTATTAATGGCGCTAGCCAGCGCTACTTTTCAAAAATTGGTATATGGGATGATTTATGCAATAGCAAGCGTGTACAGGAATTTACTGAGATAGGTGTATGGGAAAAAAATGGTCAAGCTCATTTGTCTGCCCAAGCCAAAGATTACGGTTATTCTAATCTTGGATACATAATTGAAAATAATGTCATTTCTCATTATCTTTACCAGTTTGCCTTAAACTGTTCGAATATTAAGATTTATAGGCATGAAGCAGTTGATTGCACATTTAATGATGATTTTGCCTTTTTAACACTTGCAAATAAAACTGTTTTACAAGCTAAATTAATGATAGGGGCTGATGGTGCTCATTCTTGGGTGCGTAGGAGTGAAAATATTTCTGTTCTTGAGCATGATTATCTTCATCATGCTGTGATTACAACTGTTCAAACTGAATATCCTCATCAATCCTGTGCTAGGCAAGTGTTTTATCCCAATGGAATTATTGCTTTTCTTCCTCTTTGGAATGTAAATAAAAGTTGTTTAGTTTGGTCGACAAAACCAGATAATGCGTCTACTTTAACTTCACTTTCTGAATCAGAATTTTCGAACGAATTATTTCGGTTGACTGGTGATAAAGTTGGTAAATGCCAGTTAATTAACCCTAGAATGGTATTCCCATTAAAAGCGCGATTTGCTAAACAATTTATTAAGCATCGGTTAGTACTTATTGGCGATGCTGCTCATACTATTCACCCTTTAGCAGGACAAGGGGTAAATTTAGGTTTTCAAGATTCTGCTTTATTAGTTTCAACCATTAAACAATTAATCGAAACTAATAAAGATATTGGGCTTGTAAAAAATTTAAAATCATTTGAGTTTAATCGTCGCAAAGATGCGTTAGTTATGCTCACGGCCATGCAAACTATTCAAGATATGTTTAATGGTGATAATTTGTTGAAAAAGACGTTAAGAACAATTGGTATGAATGTCATTGATAATAGTCAGCTATTAAAAAAGCAACTGATTAAATATGCTATGCATATTTAATTTAAACTTATATCTAGTTATTATTGTGTCTGTCAAAAACTTTCAGGTAATTATGTGTTTTAGTATAAAAATCAATTATGATACTTAATAGATTAAGAATCTATTCCAGAAATAACAATCCAACCATAAAATAAGTAAACTGAACTAAAGCCGCATGATCTAATGCGCTTAGCAAATTATAGTTAAACAAGAATAATAATGATGCACTAAAAAGTGCACCAATATTGATAATAAATCGTGATTAAACTGTTTGTTTTAATAAGTTATAAACAGGGGTAGCAAGACCTATTTTTGCGTTGTTAGATTTTAGTTTATACCAATAGCCACTATGTTCATTAAAACATTTTGTATACTTGGTAATGACACAATAAATAGGAAAAATATCTAAGTGAAAATGACTAAATGTGTGGCGAAATGCAACAAGTTGCTTTGGTGCTGTTGTTTCGATACCTTGTTTTTTTAACCAGTCAGTTATTGCTTGTTTACTTGAAAATTGAGGAAAACAATATAATCCTCCCCAAATACCAGACGGAGGCCTTTTTTCAAGCCAAATTGTATGATCATATTCTAGCATTAAAAAATAGGCTGTCTTTTGGGGAATGGCATTTTTAGTTTTTTTTGTAGGATAGAGTTGCCAGCTTTCGGTTTTATATGCTAGACAATGGGTTTGCAATGGGCATAAGGAGCATTTAGGTTTAGTGCGTGTGCAAACCATAGCCCCAATATCCATCATAGCTTGATTAAATTTTGCTACCTTATGTTTTGGTGTGACTTGTTCACTTAATTGCCAAAGTTTATTTTCGACAGTTTTAATACCCGGCCAACCTTCAACAGCAAAATATCGGGTTAAAACACGTTTTACGTTGCCATCTAAAATTGGATAATGTTGATTTTGTGCAAGAGATAAAATTGCACCAGCTGTTGAGCGTCCTATGCCTGGAAGTGCGACGACATCATCGAACTTTGTAGGGAACATGCCATTAAATTTATCCACAATTAATTGTGCTGCTTTATGTAAATTACGTGCTCTTGCATAATAACCAAGTCCTGTCCAAAGATGCAATACATCATCAATTGGCGCTTTTGCTAAATCTGTTATTTGTGGGAAGTGCTCAATAAAACGATTAAAGTAAGGAATAACCGTTGCAACTTGGGTTTGCTGTAGCATCACTTCAGACAACCAAACATGATAAGAGCTTTTTTCGACCTGCCATGGTAGCGATTTTCTGCCATATTGTTCATGCCACGTCAGGACAGCTTGCGGAAAGTATTGTATTTTCATAGCCATTACATTGCAGCAACAATAGAATCACTAGGATAGCAACCTAGTACCTTAGTATATAAAGTCATTGATGCCAATTCTTTGAGAGCTGTTTGCATTTCATAAGAATGAATGTTACCTTGCAAATCGATATAAAACATCTCTTCCCAAGGCGTACCATGAATTGGGCGTGATTCAAGTTTAGTCATAACAATGTTATGGTTACGTAATACCGATAGCGCATCAACTAAAGCACCTGCTTGCTGACCTGTTTTCATGAGAATTGTGGTTTTAGCAGGGATTTGATCAGATACTTCTATTGGCTGACGAGCTAACACAATAAAACGAGTAATGTTTTCTTTTTGATTGGCAAAATTATGTTCAAGGACTTGTAGCCCATATAATTCACCACCATCTTTATTACCCATAGCTGCAACATTAGGTTGATTCAATTTAGCTACAGTTTCCATTGCTGATGAAGTACTATCGCAGTATATGATTTTCCAATGAGGATAGTTCTCTAAGAAGTTACTACATTGCTGGAATGGTTGTGGATGGCTATAAATAGTATCGATTTGCTCTAGCTGTGAATTTTGTATAGCAAGAACACAATGATCAATAGGTAAAGAGAGCTCACCAATAATATGTAGATTAGTTTTTTGCAATAAATCATAAACTTCATTAATTGAGCCAGAACTTGAATTTTCTATTGGTAAAATTCCATAATCTACGGCATTATTTTCGACTTGTTCAAAAATCTCTTTAAAGGTTGAACAGCTTAATTCAATCATTTCATCTAAGTGAGTGCTAGCATAGCGGCGAGCAGCAGAATGCGAATAAGATCCTTTGGGGCCTAAAAAGGCAACTTTGGCTGTGGTGATTGTGCTGAGATTAAGCTTTTCTTGCAAGATTTTTTGTTGTAATAGTACAGAATCTTCAATAATTAATTGATATAAGCGTTTAATGAAAATATCATCAAGATGATAGTCTTTGCCTTCATTGATTAAGGCTCTGATAAGTGAACGCTCACGATCAATGTCGCGCACAGGAATGTTTGCTTCAATTTTCGTATGAATTACTTGCGTTGCAAGTTGGCGCCTATGGGCAATAAGCTCTAACAATGTTTTATCTAATTTATTAATTTTATTTCGCAAAGATAATAAAGGATTTGTAGCCATTTTTTATTAGTTATTTAAAAAAGATAGTTTGTATTATAACAAGCAAAAAAATAAAGGCACTATCAAAGTATCCTTTGTTTGTAAATAATTGAATTTTTATGGTAGTATACGGCAATAGATAGAGCTGGTGTGTTTATAATAACCGATAAGTTGCTCTTTTCTTTTTTTGTGAATGGATCTCAAAAGTTGTTTTAAAATCATTTATAAAATAATAATCCATGGAATGGTTGGTAGTAAAATGATTAAATACCCATTTGGAATAGGCAGAAAAGTTTGTATTCTTCTTGTTACTGTTTGCTTATTGCTTAATAAGTTATATTTAATGCAATTATTGAAGTTAATAAGTTTGCTAAAAAAGTCAAAACGAATACTAATAGCAAAAATTACTTCCCATGCCGCCTTACAAAGAATTTTATTAAAATCGAACGTTAAGCATTATGCGTTGCAATTGATGACGATATTCTTATGTGAGACAATTCTATCAGGTAATGCTATAGCTGTATTGTCGGCTACTACGACAAATGTAATCCACGGTAGTGCACCGTATTTAACTTTCGATGACAACAAGAGCAAAGCAAATAGCATGAGTGGAGTATTAAGTATTACACTGTCTGATGGTAGAAAATATGATAAAAGTAATCACCGTTCATCAAAAAGTAGCCCAATTATACTGCCAGAGGAAAATCAAAGCGTAAATGATATTAAGATGTTTCTTCCCAAAAAGCATAAGGAAGATCCAATGGATCATACTAAAAAGGCTAAATTAAATGATGTTCTATTAAGTTTTGGGCTAGCAAGAGATGATGATGGTGATGAAATTACTGTAACTGGTGGTGAATTGACTATAGATATTAGAAATGTTGATGGTAAACAAATTAGAAATTATGCTCAAATATTAGATCCTTGTTATGCGCCTTATAGCATTTACTTAAAAAGTGATGATGCAACATTATCCACGCGATATGGTATCCCTGCTTCATCAGGTAAATTTATTGGTAGTAGTGTTACCTATTATATTTCCCCTAAAGTTAATGATCCTTATACTTGTTTTTCTCAGCCTAATTTGAACCATAGCTATGGTACGCATCTTGGTCCTGCTGAGCAATGGGATAGATATCATGGGTTTAAACCACAAAATATCCAACAACCATTTATGAACTTTCCAAATACAGCGGCGAATGGGTTACATTTTTATTTAATGACAGCCGGAGGGCTTGCCCGTGAGTTTACTTACACTAAATTACCAGTGGATTCAGGCATTAATATTAATGTTACTCACGAAAAAGGAAAGCCGGCCAATATTGCTAGAATTGATTTAATGGGGCCAAGCTATACTTCAACAGTAGAACAAGCAGCAACAGCGGTTCCTACTACATTTATTATTTATGCGGATAAAGCAAAAAAGAACAAAATATACAGTTTTAAGATAGATAAATGGTTTATAGCAAATTCTGAAGAAATGAGTTATCTTGATGCTAAAGAATTTTGTATGACTTTGGAAAAGGCGGGTTACCATGTCGCAAATACTATTGATATGACTAATGGCAATAATCGATTTTGGAGTGGTGGTTTACCAGGACAACCTAATAATTATCAGCGTCGAATTGGTGGCAGTTTATTTGCAGAATGGGGGAGTACTCGTAAAAATTATTATCATAATAGTGATTTTACTGAATCATACTATTGGTCAACAGAGTCTTACCCTTTGTCGCTTGGTTGGCAGTATCATATTAGTTCAGCTTATGGTAGCGCCTATTATGCTTCTTCTGATGGTAACAATGGAGCATTATGTGTGCATTGATCGGTTTTTTACCCATTTTATGAAATAGCGCACAATGCAGTAATCAAAAAATTCAATTTATGGTAATTTAGCTTTATTAAATTATAGGAAAAGTTATTACCCTTTCGGTTGTGGCTTCATTATTTGGTTTATCAAATGTGTGACGAACTTTGCACTTATGTTAAATTTTATTGCGTTGTTTTCGAGTTTGCTAGGGCGTGTTGATCTTTCGTGATTATTTTTTATACGGCATGATGTGAGTTACAATAATTCAGCCAAAAACAACCATAACTCGATTCATCATGCCAAGAACAATGCTAACAGATAAACGGTGGGAAAAGC
>NZ_JBIDFG010000015.1:0-75406 GCF_046635625.1 Gilliamella sp. BG1
ACCTGTCAAGTAATATTTTGTTTTATTTAGATTTTTTATAATTGTCTGCTTATTTAATAAGCTTGTTTTCCTATAACGGTAAAAGTATAGCCGTTTAAAAAATAGTTGGCTAGTTTTTTTGTGGATTTTTGTAAAAAACATACAAATGAAATAGTCCTGTTTGGCGGCGACACCCGTCTCTTTCCCTTGTGAGTGTAATGTATCATGCTTCCATCACTCAATAGATTCAAGCGCACAACAGCAATATCAACACAGTTAGAGTATCTTACATTATCTGCTTCTGATTTGTTAATACAAGAAAAAGAGAGAGTAAAACGGCTAAACTGTTTATTAAAAAAGTCAGAAAAAATTAATTTGACAGTACCACTGTAATTAATGAATTCTTTTTCGGTCATCAACCATTTCGATGCGGATATCGAAATTATCCATTAGCGTAAGAAAAGAAATTATTCTAATAATATTAACAATATGGAACCACATGATATAAGTAAAAATAATTATATGAGGTATAAATGTTTATTAGACCACTGAAATTAACTCAGCATATCGATGATGTACAGGGTCCTGAAAATGCAACAACGCTGATTCTTCTACACTTTCTGGGAACGGATTTGCACCTATGGGATTTGCAAATGCCGCGATTAACCGAGCGTTATCGGGTAGTCAGGTTGGATATGTTGATCAACTAAGGAGTAGTGATGCCGAATTCGGAATGGTATCTAGATGTTATTAAAAGCATGCGTTTATTAATATCAAGGATAATATAGTCACACAATTACTAAAATACTTACATATAGGAAAAGTTATTCGATGCCCAGTATTACTATTTATACAACATCAGATCATCACCTAGAAACTTGTGATTTTGCTGATTTTTCTACTTCTTTGACCAAACTTACCAAAGAGATTCTGAAAGCTAAAGATAATAATATCCATATAGCTTATCTAATTGCGGATGTAGGTTATGGGGAATCTGTATACTTTGAGGCTAAACTTAGACAAGAAGTTTTTCGTAGTGAGTCAGTCATGAATGAATTCTCACGTCAGGTTGATTTATTAATTAGAGAAAAGTTCGGCGTAATTGCGAGAATTCGTTGCTTTCTTTATGATTCCAATAATATTTTCGCAAAAAACTAAAAGGTAACTGTATGAATGATAAATTGCCAATGAAGGACCTTGGAGAGGTACAAGTAACTGCTGTTAGTGATGGCTACTTAAAAGTTGATTTTGGAATGCTGGCGAATATTAGTGAGACAGAGTGTTATTTCATTCAACAAAACGCCTGCCAAGATGAACCTAATTCAGTGCACATTAATGCCTTTTTAGTTCAACACAAAGGTAAAAATATCTTAATTGATAGTGGCGCAGGTAGTTTTAAAGGATGGGGAGGAAGGATAGTAAATAATTTGGCTAAACTTGGGGTGAAACCAAATGATATTGATGCCGTATTACTCACACATGCTCATCCCGATCATATAGGTGGCTTGATCAACTCCTACGGAGAGGCAGTATTTCCAAATGCAGAATTAGTAATTAGTCAAAATGAGTATGATTATCTAAAAGATGACAAAAAGTTTTTTTCTTCCAGCGATCGTGTCAAAGGTAATTTTATTTTTGCTCGCAATGTTTTAAAACAGTATCAAGAAAATCTGCGGTTAGTTAATGAAGGTGAGGTACTTGCTGGTATACATGCATTACCATTAAAAGGGCATACACCAGGACATACTGGTTATAAAGTCGAGGGAGAAAATAGTAGTTTATTGATTTGGGGTGATATTGTCCACTTTCCACATATCCAACTTTTAAAACCAAATGTCTCAATTGCTTTCGATTATGATCCTAAATTGGCAGCGGAAACCCGTATTCGCATCCTTGATATGGTGAGTTCTAAACACATTCTTGTTGGTGGGATTCATTTTGGATGTGAAGGTTTTGGTTATATTCAAAAGCTTAAAAGAGGATATGAAATTGTACTTACTGATTAATTAACTAATGTTTTTTCAAATCATATTTAATAATTTTGTAAGCTATCAATTGTAACTATCCCCTAAAATAGTACAGCAAAAAAGTAGAAAATTCTCTATGATAAAAGAAAAGGGGATTTAATTATGAAAAAAATGACTGAACATCAAATCGTCGCTATTTTAAAAGAAGCTGAAGCGGGTATTCTGGTTAAAGAACTGTGCCGTAAATATGGCATGGGTAATTCAACTTTCTATAAATGACGAGAAAAATACGGCGGAATGGAAACTTCGGATATCAAACGCTTAAAGGAAATACTTTGAGGTCCCTCTGATAAAAATAATTTTGGCAAATTTTCGAGAAAGAACCTTTGTCAATATACGTACACCTTCTTGAAAACGGAATAAATGTTATATTCTGAATTTGGATAATAGTATTGTGAGAGAAAGGGATTGTGTCAATAAGATACTCTCCCATTCCTTTAATATCTGAGCAATGTGGAACAGTTTGCGTGTTAAAATATTTCAATAGCATAGTCTGAGCTAGTATCATGCGTGCAGGTCAGTTAATAACCGATATCGTGCAACCGAGGATCTTGGAATATTGATATCATCATATCAATGAATTTATCAGTATCCAAATAGGGACAATCAACACGGTAGATAAGCTCAATTTTAAAATCATTAAACTCTCTAGCTAGCTGATGAATTTTTATTTTGTTCTTAATTTCATTACTGATTGAGCAACGTAAAACCAGCGAGACCCCTTTGCCAGCGGCTATGTTTGAAAACAAAACAGGATAAGATCCACATTCAATTACTCGTTTAGGCGTAATGTTACCTTCATTAAACAGTACACTGAAATTGCGAGTTGATGTGGCACATTTTTTACTACTTAACAAAAAAACTTCCCCGTCTAGACTAGATATATTTGTGATTGGTAAATGATTTTTTTCTGTGACAATCACTAATTCGCTGGAAAGTAATGTGAAACATGTATGCCGTTTGTTAGAAAAGCCTGCTCCAATGATGACTGCATCAAATTCGTTTTTATCAAAAGCGTTGAGCAAACTGATCGTGTTTCCTATTGAAATATCGATGTTCCAACCCAACTCTTCACCAAAATCAATCAAAGCAGTAATTATATAGGGGGGTAAGCACTCAATTATTCCAATTCTTATGGTCAACTGACCATCTTTGGAGTAGGAAATGTTATTTTTACAATCATTCGCTAGGTTCAGCATTTTAAGTGCGTATTCATAAAGTATCTTACCCTGTGTAGTAGGTAGACATCCTTCGATTTTCCTATCTAATAATGTAACATCTAGCTTTTCCTCTAGACTTCGTATTCGATGAGAAATACTAGATTGCACTCGATTTAGGCGTTCTGCGGCTTGGGTTATATTCCCTGTGTCTACGACTGTTACGAACGCCAGAAGTTCATCTAGCTTCATTTTAACTCTCCTTCTAAGTGTTGAATAAATATTTCAACAATATTTTTAGTTATCAGAAGAGGGCTTTTGTAGGATAGTTGCAGCAAAAATAGTACTAGGCTAAAAATAAACCTTCATATCTAACAACTCTATTCCATGAGCTTGTCTCAACATAATATTATTAGGGTATCAATCTTTTCGATGTACATCACGATTTTATTCACTGGTTTTTTATTATTCTGAGAATTATGATTTTAGCATTAATATCGTTTGTCTATTCTATAACGTAATAGTGACACAATCAAATAGTTGCATGATAAACCGAATAGACTTTGATACGTTATCTAGTGTTAATTACAGCTAATTATTGAAACTTTCTACTCGTAAATAGGATAAAATATGGTGCACACTAAGTTTGATAGAGTAATGAATAATCTGGTTGATTATGCCTACGAGCAAACAATTTCTGATAATGATGCGATCCGCATGGCACATTTTTGTTTGTTAGATTCGATAGGGTGTGCGATAGCTGCCTCTTCTGATGCCGATTTTTCGAGATTGATGAATAGTGTGCAATTCAGCAAAAACAGTCAGGGCATTCCCATTATAGATAGATCTCTATGGTTAAGACCTTAGGAGGGATTACGGGTATGCTTCCGCTGATTAGTGAAAGTATGCACAATCTATTTTATGTCCTCACCGCTTACTGCTTTCTCAGAAATATTCGTATCAACGGTAGCAAGTAGGAATGGAAAGCTCCTCGTAATCCAGTAATAGCTAGGCCAGAAGAAGTATTGACTCTTGGAATGATGACCTTTCTCGAAAGCAAAAGTTTAGAGACAAAAATTCTTTGCGCATAATTTCATTATAATAAAGGACCTGTAAATATGTCGTTGGTAAGTAATAGCAGTATTCTTGAGCAAGGTTTTGATGTACCAAGGCGCTATTTTGCAGCTGCGGCCATTTTGATAGGGGTGCTAATGTCAGCATTAGATGGTTCCATTGTTAATATTGCATTACCCTCCATTGCTTGTACGTTACAAATTGATTCTGCATCTAGTATTTGGATTATCAACGGCTATCAGGTTGCCAGCGCAGCCACGATGCTAATTTGTGCATCGCTTGGATCGAGGATTGGTGAAAAACGTTTTTATACAGCTGGTATGATTTTATTTACGCTCTCATCCTTAGGTTGTAGCCTTTCTCCAACCTTTAGTGCTCTGGTCACTATGCGGATACTACAAGGAATTAGTTACGCTGTAATGATTAGCGTTGGGTTGGGGCTGTACAGAGTTATATTTCCACCTTATAAGTTGGGGACAATATTTGGGCTAAATGCGATGGTATTTGCGGTGGGTACGGCTGTCGGCCCAGCATTAGGAGGAATTATTATTTCTTATTTATCTTGGCCATGGCTTTTTTATATCAACATTCCACTTGGAGGGTTTGCTATAATCTTTTCGTTTATCTCATTAGGGAAAGATAATGAAAATGAAAAAGGCTTTGATTTAGCAGGAGCAATTAGCTCGGCAGGAGCATTAGGCTTGATGGTGATTACAGTTGATCAAATTGGTAGCTGGGAAAATCATTCGTTGATATTTTGCGCAGTGGTTTCAACGATCTTATTTATCCTATTTATTGCTGTCCAGACTCGTTCAAAGCATCCTTTATTACCGCTTGATATATTTTGTTCACGCCGATACACTTTTGCGGTGCTCTCTTCCCTATCTATGTTTGTTGCTCAAGGAATTGCGTTGGTAAGCTTACCTTTTGTTTTACAACATACTTATAACTATTCTGTGCTAGAGTCTGCTTTTATCTTTTCACCGTGGCCACTAGCTGTAGCTTGTTGCGCACCTATTGCAGGAAGACTGTCAAACCGTTTTAATCCTACCCATATATCTACTATTGGCGTGATGTTTTTTTGTATAGGTTTAGGTTCATTAGCTTTGTTATCGGAAGCTGCAACAGTGAGTGACTTCTTGTGGCGAGTGGTCATTTGTGGCGTTGGTTATGGTTTTTTTCTCCCGCCAAATAATAAGGAAATGTTTAGCAATGTTTCAAAAAATCGAACAGTCACAGCGTCTGGAGTATTATCTACAGCCAGAACGACTGGGCAGTCAATCGGTGCTGCTTTGGTAGCTATGGTAATTGCGCTATTAAATGGATTAATGGAGAGTACCAACGCAGAATTTGGTGTATATATTTTTTCTATTGCTTGTGTGATTGCTGCAATATCATCAGTTGTTAGTACATTACGTCTACGTTGTTAAAAAAATTCAAGAGGTGATTAATTGTGTATATAAATTCCAAAGGTACTGTCAAATTAACTTTCTAATATGAGTTTAAATTTGATAACTAATTTTTTATTTATAATTTTGAGTGAAACTCGGGTAATAGAGACCATTCGGTAAATTGACATGTGACTAAAACTCGAAAGGTTTTAGCAGAGCACAAGCACCTTACACAATTGAAAATGATCATAGATATTGCCAAATCGAGATAAGAATAATTGTGTTTGCTTTAATGACTTAAATTCAAACATTTATATCGATAATATCATAGTTTTACTAAATCAAACTAAAAAATAATCATTTAACGATTAACAACTCTTCCCACCGAGTAGTATAACGCGGAGTCAGTAATTCACGTTTAATCTGCCAAGGGGCTTGCTTTCTTACGGTACCTAATTGCACCGTATGTTTACCCATCTTCTGGTTGATGGCATCCAGTGCTTGCATCAACTTATCACTTTTTTGCTTTTGCTCTATATTATTGAACGTTTCAAATAACTCATACTGCGTATCGGTGTGCTTAACCTGTAAGTCAAGTAACACCACGCCGGCCTTCATAAACAAAAAACCTTGTTTATAAATAGCCTGCAATCCCTTTTGTGCGGCTTGAATAATGAGCCGTGAATCATCTGTAGGCAAATGCAGTGGAACCACGATAGAAGGATGATATTGCACGATATCCTCACGAAATCGATTAGTTTTTAAAAAGACCTGTACGGCACTAGTCACAGAACTTTGCTTTCTGAGCTTTTCAGCTCCTCGACTAGCATGAACGCGAATCGCTTCTTGCACATCAAATAGCTCACCAGTTAACTGACCAAAGCTACGCGAAACCATAATATTCTGTTTAGGAATAGATAAATCATCCAATTCGATACAAGGTGTACCTAGTAGCTCTAACACCGTCCGTTCAAGCATCACGGAAAATTGCTGTCTAATTTGTTTAGTGTTTGCTTGCCGCAAATCCCATGCAGTCTGGATGCCTAACGATTGTAGTTTCTCTGAAATACGCCTTCCAACACCCCACACTTTACTCACAGGAAACTGCTGCAAGACTCGACTCAATAAAGGTTTATTATTCGGTAAATAACAAACTCCTTGATAAGTGGGTTGTTTTTTAGCAACATAATTGGCTATTTTGGCTAAAGTTCGTGTTGACGCAATACCGATACTGACGGGGATACCTGTATCACGTTTGACTTTGGTTCTTATTGTTTGACAGTGCGAAATAACATCTGAGAACCCTGTTAAGGAAATAAAGGCTTCATCAATTGAATACAGTTCTACATCTGCTGTATAATCACGCACTGTATTAAAAACACGCTGACTCATATCACCGTATAGCTCATAATTAGAACTCAACAAGGTGATTTTTTTACGAACACTCGGGGAAATTTGATAAGCAGGCATACCCATCGGAACAAGTGGTTTCAACTCATTCGATCGCGCAATGACACAGCCGTCATTATTGGATAAAATACCAATCGGTTGTCCTTCAAGCTTAGGATTAAATACTCGCTCACAAGATGCGTAAAAATTATTACAATCCACTAACCCAATCACAAATAGCCACGACCTCTGAGAGAGTGGATCGTATGAATCACTACTCCCCAAATATGCACTTCTTTACCAGCTAATGAGATCGGTGGATAAAGCGCATTACCAGCTAATAAATGATACTGACCATTAATTACGCCAAGGCATTTACAGGTTAACTCTCCATCAATGGCTGCAATGACCACATCACCGACTACTGGTTCTAAAGAGCGATCAACAATTAATAAATCACCACTAAAAACACCATAATCCACCATTGAATCCCCCATTGCCTTGATATAATAGGTCGCACTAGGGTGTTTGACTAAATGCTCAGTTAAATCGAGTTTTGCTTCTAAATAATCATCAGCTGGCGAAGGGAAACCAGCTCTAACTGGTATATCCACCAACGGTAGTTGATTAATAATAGATGTATCAACACAGCCAAGCACAATACAACTGAATTTGTGCAAGAAAATACTCCTAAAAACTAAACGAAAGAACATCACCACTGTTTTTTTAGTTATCGTGACAAAAAACGAACATGGATAAATATACAGCGTATAATGCGAACTTCAACAGATTTTAGTGTAAAAAAATATAAAAGTGTAAATAAAGCACTATGTGAATAAGTTAGCTTGATAGTGTCAAATCAAGGAATAAAATTGGATATATCAAAGCGATTAATACAGAGTATAATAACTTTTTTAGTTTAGACAACGTGCTACACTATCTACAAGAGCAACTTTTGAATCAATTAATAAGGTCAACTGGACATGAAAAATAGACTATTTATTTTAATATTGTATTTTAATTTTTCTATTATTATGACTGTAAAGGCTGAAATGATGAATCCTAATGTAAACACGAACCATTGAACAACATTTGCAAGATGATAACCGTTTAGTGGAGTATAAGTTTTATAGCACTATTACAAAAAGAATTAGTTAATAAAAAAGATTTCTTCCAGCTAAAAGACCTAGAGAGTAATTAATCCTAACAATTGAGTTGCTCGAATTTTACTTTTCCTGCGCTTCCTCCATCTTTTTTAAATATAAATCAATAAACTACAATTTAAAAAAATATAAATTCAATTTTATCAAAAAATAACTGTCACTAATTTGACTAAAAATTATAGTTAACCTTACAACCATTTAAGCGCTGAAATGTGCTGTTAAATATTGAATACCACAACTTCTATAAAATATAAAACACTAAAACAAACAGCGTAAGCGTAATTTTCCAGATAAGCACTATAGGGTATTTACAAAAATATTCACTTTTTAGATTATATTTTTGTAAACAGATTCAGGAGTCAATATCATTTGATAATTAAAACTTCTCAGAATCCTTCTTAGTAAAGCGTGTGATCACCATCATATCAATTAAAAACTCACGAAACAGGTATTCCTCAAATAAATGGGTTAATCAAAAAAATAATACATACCTTAATGGAATGATCAGCAAATAGTTCACCATTCAAAGATAAAAAACAAAAGGTTAAATAATTTCCAACAAAATGCCTTATGAGTTTTTAAAAAATCATTTTAACCATGAAATATAAGCAACTCGGTGTTTTCCTACAATATAAGACTTATTACAAAATTAAGCCCCAATATCACAATTTTTATTTCATTTCATATTTTATTAGAAATAATCTTTAAAAGATAATAAAGTATTAATTCAATGAATTTAGAACACAAAAATGAAGGGATAAACAATGAAAAAAAATTTTTTAACCGTATTGATTGCTGGATTTTTGATGATTGGCTGTGATGACAAACCAACTGAAAACAAAACGCAACAACCAACAGCAGCTTCAGAAGTTAAATCTTCTAAGTCTAAAACTACTGAAGATGTTTCACGGCAATTTGCACTGAAAGCACGTAAAGGTAACATATGGCTAGATGTTTTTAATGCTAATGTCTCCCAAGCTGCAGATAAATTAAGAGGGAATGGACATGGCAGGATGACTTCTTCTCTTTATCATCTTGATAGCAGTGTTGAGGGTTTTTTAAGAGGTATCAGTGATAAAAACGGTAAAATTGATGTCAATTATGTGAAAAAAAATCCAACGAAACTTTTTATCGGTTATCACCCAGGACCAAAAGAGCTTGATGAATATAAACAATTGATTACTGAGTTATTAGCATTTAAACCAGAGTTACCCGAACTTGATGCCGCAGGCAAAGCATTAAGTGATAAATATATTGAAATAGGATTAGCTTATGATCAGATAGCTAAATATTATTTAGATAATGAGTATAAATTGGATGACTTTGCCAAATTACCTGAACTGTTAAATAATTTGAACACGCTTTATAACCAATATATTGAAGCAAAAAGTGTGGCTTTAGCGGCTTATGGTAAATTATACAAAGAAATCCATGCATTTCAAAAATCAGAAATAAAAAACAAAGGGTTAACACTTAACTACAATTGCATGGAAATCATGGATTTATCTGAAGATGTTATCGATTTAATCAATGAAAGCTTTAACGAAGACAACCAGTTTAAAAATCTCGATAAATCAGCCCTTGAACAAAAAATTCAACAAATAGAATCCATAGCCAATGAATTAATGACGAATAAAGGCAAAAATAAATTGATTAAACAACAAGGTTTAAACGATATGTATTATGACGGTTTTGTTGATCGTTTACCTGGATTGATTAATCAAATGAAAGTAGTTTTAAAAAATTTACAGACCAATACTGTAGAAAGAGAAGTTGATTCTTTGAATGGGGAACTTAAAAGTGTAATTAATGGCTATAATCAAGTAATCAATTAAAAATAGATAAAGATCGTTTCATTGCTAACATTTTAGTCATTATCAATGACAATAAATAGTGGTATAAATAAAAGCGGTGTAAATATTACATCGCTGTTTTTTTTTAACTTTATAGCAAATGAGTAGGACAAGTAATTAACAGTAATTATCAAAATACTACTGTTTAGTCAAACCTAGATTCATTTGTTTACATCAACAACAAAACGCCCTTTTATTTGCCCTGCAATCATTTTATTTGCCACCTCAACACAATCATTTAGTGTGATTGTATTACTAATATGAGATAACACTTTTTCATCCAGATTGTGTGCCAATAAATTCCATGCTGCCACACGTTTATCATAATTTGCCATCACACTATCCACCCCAGCTAACGAAACACCTCTTAAAATAAACGGCGCAACCGTTGCCGGTAAGTCCATGCCTTGAGCAAGACCACAACACGCCACAATTCCGCCATATTGAGTTTGGGCACAAGCATTTGCTAAAGTGTGCGAACCAACCGCATCGACAACAGCTGACCACAGTTCTTTTTGTAATGGTTTACCCGTTTCTTTTAAGGTTTGACCATCAATAATATTAACTGCGCCAAGTTGTCGTAAATAATGATCTTCTTCAATTTTACTCGTTGATGCGGTGACTTGATAACCAAGTTTAGTAAGTAATGCAACGGCAATTGAGCCAACTCCACCACTAGCACCTGTTACCAAAACCATACCATCTTGTGGTTTTACACCTAAATCAACAATACGTTGGACACAAAGGCCTGCTGTATAACCTGCTGTACCAATTGCCATTGCTTGATAATTTGTAAGTTTGTTGGGCAAGGGTATTAGCCAATCAGATTTTAAATAAGCATATTGTGACAAACATCCCCAATGAGTCTCGCCACACCCCCATCCATTTAATATAACTATATCGCCTTTTTGATAGCGACCACTACGACACTCTAGCACAATACCAACACCATCAATACCTGGTACCATTGGCCACTGTCGAACAACAGGACTTTTATTAGTTAAAGCTAGCGCATCTTTATAGTTAATACTTGAATAGGTTATTTGGATTAAGGTATCACCTTCTTGCGCTAATAACTGCTGTTTACTAATACTCTTTAAGGAGCATGAAAACCCCGTTTTTTCTTCTTTCGATAAAACAATGGCATTAAATGGCATAGTGTCTCCTCATCACATATAGTATCGGAACATCTAAATAATATAATAATCCACTTAAATATTAGATGTTTTTTTAATAATAAAGAGTCATTCGAGAAAAAGCAATGTGATATGTTTGGTTGTGAGGGATAAATAAAAACTGAGCTGATAATAACAAATTACCATGCTCAGTTATAAATCAGAGTTACCAATTAAATAGGCTTGAATACTTAATTTTTAGTCGTATTATTTTTCTTCTTCTGCGCGGCTGATGAAACCGCACCAATAAACACAACATCACTTGATGAGTTCAATGCGGTTTCAACCGAATCTTGAATAACGCCAATTGCAATTCCAATGCCAATCACTTTGGCTGAAATTTCGTTAGGTATACCAAACATACTACATGCGACAGGAATAAGCAGTAACGATCCACCCGCAATCCCTGATGCCCCACAAGCACATACTGAAGTTACAATACAAAGTAATACCGCAGAATAGATATCAACATGTATACCAGCACTAGCTGGCATTGAGTTGACGGTGGCTAGAGTTAAAACTGTTATAGTAACGGCAGCACCTGACATATTAATTGCAGCACCTAGCGGTACAGCAACCGAATAAGTATCTTCATCCATTTTATATTTTTTACAGATCTCCATATTAACGGGAATATTTGCTGCTGAACTTCGGGTAAAGAAGGCTGGGATCGCACTCTCTTTTAAAGAGGTAAATATTAATGGATAAGGGTTTTTGTGCATAACTAAATAAGCTAATAATGGATTAATCACCAATGCAACAAACAGCATACAAGAAACTAACACAACCAATAGATGTGCATATTTCAGTAATTCACCAAAACCCGTTTCAGCTAGCGTTGAGGCAACTAATCCAAATACCCCTAAAGGAGCAAAGCGGATAATAATTCTTACAATAAAAGAAATAGCATAAGACAGATCATTCATCATTGTTTTAGTACTTTGGCTAGAGTGTCTTAATGCCAAACCGATACCAACACCCCAAATGATAAGACCAATATAGTTTGCATTAATTAGTGCATTTATCGGATTGTCGATCATTTTTTCTAATAAGGTTTTTAAAACAGCAGCAATACCACTAGGCGGTGTAAGTTCAAGGTTATTTAACGTATCACCAAATGAAATCTGTGATGGGAATAAAAAACTAGCAATGGTTGCTAATAATGCGGCTAACATCATTCCGGCAAAATAAAGAGTAATTAACGGTCTCATATTGGCTTGTTTGCCATGTTGATGATTTGATATTGATGCAATTACCAAAATGAGTACTAGTATAGGAGCAACTGATTTTAAAGCATTAATAAATAGCCCACCTATAAGTGACATCGCTAATGCGGTATCTTTCGACACCGCAGCGAGAATAATACCAAATATTAAACCCAACAAAATCTGCGGTATCAGCCCTATTTTAAAATAAAAACGCACCAAAGGATGTGAAGAATGAGTCATAATATTCCTTTCTTATTAAAATAAAGGTAAAACAATAACATAATTCAACATTGTGTTTATAGAAAATAAACATCATTATAATGTTTTTTTATATATCACTTTACATGATGATTAAATTTAATTATTTATTGCTTTTATATTAGACCTATTTTAAGTGTTCTAATCATTTCCCAAAAATAACCATCTTACTTAAGTAATTCAAGTAGTTGTTTTGCTTTGTTTACTGCTACTGATTTTGCTTTTGCTTGGGCAATATCCGCTAAGCCTTGCCATTTAGAATCAGGTTCAGTTAGATAACCGCGCCTAGTTGCCTCTTTCAAATAAGGGGCATAGGTTAATGACATATCTAAAATCCGATTAATCCAAGCAGGTATTTTTTCACCTTGTTTTACTAGATTTCCAACAAACTTAATGCATTCAATTAATACTGGACAAAATATTGGCAATAAACTTGGCTTTTTTTCTAGTAATCGAATTAATTTAGCGGGGCTTAAATCAGGATAATCGAGAAACAAGATAATAGCTTTGCGCATGGTATCTGCATCAATGATTCCTTTTTTAACATTTTTTTCAAAAATAAAATTTGCTTTATAAGTATCACTGTCTTGAGCCAACAATCCGATAATCACTGTCACTAACGATTTTGAAAAAATCAGATTATCTGTGTTTAAAAAAATCAAATTATATTTACTTGATAATGGTCCATCGTTATTTTCTTGCCAATTACGTGTTTTTTCAACAACAAGTAACTGTTTGTTAATACACCAATGTAACCAAACTCTTGATTGAAAATTAGGTATAACTTGTTGATCTTTTGATAATGGAGGGTAAGCTTCGCATTGGAATTCGTATTCTAAATCATAATACCAATCATTTTTTACTATGTGGAAAACTTGATTAGACACATTGGGTAGTTTTAAAGTAAACATTAGTGATTTAGCCAATGCTTTAGAAAATCGTGATGATTGATCTATTACAGGCTTACTAATAGTAATTGAAACATTATCTTCAGGCACAACTTTAGCCTTTTGCAGTTTTGACCATACTTGGTCAAAATCATCAGGAGCTCGCATCAATACGTCTTGTTTTAAAGGGGCGATTTTAGGTAGTTTTTCAACTATGGCTTTTGCTTTCTTAATCGCATTAGCACTACCTTCTTTACTGGCTAACATTCTGATGCCAAGTAATTGCAATTGATTGGCATCGGCTATGCCTTGATCGACAGCATATTGAACTTCTGGTAAAAACTCAGCTATCGCATCAACAGTTTCAAGCGTGCCAGATAACAGTCTTGGTGCTTTACATGATGCGATGATTAATTGATCAAAAATAGGCCAAACCACCGAAAGAATACCTTGTTTTGCAATATCGGTTAATACTGACACCAAACTAGCTATACGACAAGGAACCTGACTAAATCGCTCCAGTAACAAAATATCCGCCACACCAGGAATAAGCAAACCTCTTTGCCATGCATCGTTTACTGCTTGAGCCATATTGCTAGCCACATAAGGCGAATTAGCGCGTTGCATAGCTAACAATGCCATTGCAGAACGTGAATCAAAAGGAGAACGCCTGTTAACAATTTGCTGGAACTCAAAACCTTGATGGTAATATGTAGCCCAATCAATATCTGACGGTATTGCACTATCGTTCCATAACGGGAAAATAGCAAGAATTTTTGTAAACCCGTTATTTCCAATACGTTTAGGAAAATAATTTAATGATTGTGGTAAAGACAGTACGTCTTCAATATAAGTATTTAACGCTAATTTAGGTTCGATTAATGGATCGTCCAGATACTGTAATACTAAAGAGCCTGCATCAATTGGCATTTTTTGTCCTGATTGCAAAACGACTGCAACATTTAACTTCTTGAGTTTTTCTATCGTTGATGATGTTTGTGTCGAAACATCAAGACGAGTCAAGGCTAAAAACAGATCCGCCTCTAATGCATCAATTTTCAACTGTTGATAAATCGCTAATCGTTGACTAAGATCATCCACTGTTATTGAAAGATCACTCATGCTTGGTGTCGACAGTAAACAAGGTATTTTGCCTAAATTTTTACAAACAATATAATCGCGTGCTGTTAATAAATCAGACAAATATTTATGATACGGAATCTCTTCGCCTTTACGCCAATAAAATAGAAAACCAAGAAGCTGATCAACCCGTAATTTTATACCCGCTAAACTCGCTTTTGCTGCTTGAGGATCGTGATAAGCAATAATATTAGCTACAGCTAAAAATCTTTCCGTCACACTATCATGACCAGATATGTTTCTTTTTACTAATTCAGAGGCTAACTCAGTTAATACATCAGGGGAAGTAGGCTCTAATTCAAAAGGCGGCAATTGCCAAAGTGGCGGTGTTGGTTGCCAAAGTTGTTGTAATTCGGAGGAATTAGATTGTACGGTATGATCATCAAGATGCCACTGTGTAATTAGCTTGCTAGTTAAAGCCACAATTGATTCATCAGTTTGGTCAAGTAATAGGTTTAACAAAGGCATAAACAAATCAGTATTTTGGGGCGCTTTGCGATTTAGGGCTATCTTTAACACTAATTTTTTGACCGATTTTATTTTAGATGATAAACATGCCGTCATCACTTCGATTAATAATTCATCATCAACAAAGGGAATTAAAACAGGTGCTAATCGATTAATTATTGCAGATTCACCCATGGCTAGTAATGGAATTAAAGCAGGTACTCGCTGGCACAATTCAGCATCGGTAATACCTAAATCATAAAGTGTATCTAACCATACTTTACGATCTATAGGACGAATAGCGATATCTAAAGCTAAAAAAAGTAACTCTTTTGCTTGCTCTCGGTCAAGCCAACCTAATGTTACCCCCAAGCAAAACACCTCGATAAATGACCGTGTAGCAGGTGTATTTATCGCTATAGCAATATGAATATGTTCGATAAATCGACGCTGACATTGAGCTATATTTGGAGGAATTTTATCGTAAAAAGGGTTGACAACATCTGCATCATGAGTAGCAACTGAAAAATGCTTTACAACATCATCACCACGCATAGCAACCGCCGCATACAACGTCCAACCGCCGATATAATTCTGATTTTTAGGAATAACCAAATTTAAACGATCAACCAACTGAACAGCAAGATCTGTTGGTGCAGATGCTTGTTGCACAAAATTTTGTGCGTAATTTTCACCTCGTTCAATAATAACCGGCAATAACAAAGATGAATAAGTATAATGAGCAAGTTTTAACGCTCGGCTCACTGATACCCCAATCCGAATGGCGTACAAAGCTAAATATGCTTTATTACACTTAACATAATCTTGCCATTGAAAAGCGTTACCAACTTTGACATAGTCACCCCATTTGCCATTTTTTAATCCTAAAAGTGCAATCTTTTGCTGCTCTTTGCTACCTAGCGGTTGTTGTAAAATATTGTCAGCTGTGACATTGTTCCAATTCAAAGAAGTAAAAATCGCTTCGGCTTTCGCTAAGTTAGCATTCATAAATATTTTCCTTAATTTGTACTGCTAAAATATGTTTACATGGTCCTTTTTTGAGTTGATGATTCAGATACCATGAGCAAGTACATTGTGATGTCATTTTACTATTCTGCCTAACAAAACGGACACGATAGTCTTCGTTATTCGAGTGAACCATCCATGTGTTTTCATCAACCCGATCAATACATTCAATCAATTTATAGGCCGATTTTAAACGCGGATTATCTTTGATAAGTCGATTAGGAGCTTCAGGCAATTGACGATGAAAATAGCCATTCTGGTGTACATCAAAACCCAACTTACCTGAAACAGCTAGATACGCCAGCGAACTATTAATGCGCTGAGTATCTAAACCTGTTTTTATCGCTAGCTGAGTCAGATCGATCAGCGAATCAAATTGTAAAATAGATTGAACAAGTTGAGCATTTTGTAATTGCTGTTTTGGTGCAAGCAGCTCAAGTAAGGCACCTTCGCCAGAATAGCCTTGCCATGGCTGTGCAGTTAAGCTCAAAGTAAGTCTTGCACCGTCGAGTTCAACTTCAACCATGCAGGGTCCTTGTTCGCCACTTGCTAGCTGATAAAAAGTTAAACGCTTAACATTGGTCGTTAATCGCTTAAGTGCACTTAACCGATGTAACCCAGAAATATACACACTATCGAGACCGCCTTGAGCCATCAATTTAATACCAGTATTAGATGGCATTAGCCAGCTTGATTGATGTTTACTAGTCACAGTTGGCAATCCTGCAATAAAGGTTTGTGCTTGTATTCCCGTTACCGTAAAAACAGCGACCATTTTGGTATGAATTTCAGCTACATTACCAAGTGCTCGAATCCACCTATCTGGCATTGCAACAGGGCGCTCAATAATGGCCTTTATTCCAATTACATCTTCATCTTGTTTTTGGATATGGTGCGTTGCCAAACCTTGATTGCCAATATTGAGATAAAGTTTATCTTTATAATTAACCTGAGTTAGCGCTTGCCTTAAGCTAATACCAATATCTACATTGGTTGTGCCTCGTAATATTTGTCCATCAAACCCTTGTTGTAACAAATCTAAACGAGCATAAACACTATTGCAGGCAGAAAAAACTTCTGCTCTTAATTGATTCCCTTGCGCAGATAAAACAGGATCACGCAAAGTCACCGGCACCGGTTTAAAATATCGGGTCGCAGTAATATCAGCTAGAACCAGTAAAGATCTAGCAAGAATCTGTGGGTAAAGTGCATAACCAGCAAAAAATTGAGGGTTGTCAATAATTCCATCTGGTGTTAAGGCTGGCGATAACGCTAAGGCTAATGCGCCATTAGTGAGTTTTGATTGCTGAGAAAACTTCAATATAAATCATCCTAACACATTAAAAATAGACAAAATATCATGCTCATGAGTATAAAATAAGCAAAATATATTGTCTATATTTGATGTTTTTTTGCTATTTTGATGAAAAACATTCTTGTTTTATCAGCGTTATCTAAATGATTTCTGCAACAGGTGATCCTGCATTAACATAATTGCCTTCTTTGAGTATTTGTTTTAGCACACCATTTCGATGTGCAATAACTTGAACTTCCATTTTCATGGCTTCCATAATAGCAATGACATCGCCTGCGTTTACGCTTTGATTATCATTGATCACCCATTTAAAAAGACTACCAGAAACAGGTGACTGGACAATCAATTCAGATAATTCTTCTTTCACGCTTGAGGATGTATCTAAATTAGCTTCCGTTTGCAAGGATAACCCTGCAAGGAGTTGTGCAGGTAAACCGAGTTTACAACGTTTACCGTCAATCTCAATAAATGTGCGTGTCAACGCTGCTTCTTTTTGTGGTATTTGCCTTTTGGCTGGTGCTATTGTTGTAGTAAATTCAGTTTCAATCCAACGTGTATGTAATTTAAAATCATCACAAAAATCAGAATGTTCAATAACCGCACGAGCAAATGGCAACACACTAGCTACCCCTTCAATAGAAAACTCAGCCAAAGCACGGCGAGCTCTAGCAATGGCATGTTGTCGATTATTACCAACAATAATCAATTTTGCCATAAGGGAATCAAACGTTGCTGGAATTGTTGAACCAGCCATCACCCCACTGTCTATGCGTACACCAGGACCAGTTGGTACATCAAAACGTGTAATAGTACCAGCTACAGGTAAAAAACCGTTAGCTGTGTCTTCAGCATTAATACGAAACTCAATGGCGTGACCTCGTGGTTTAGGCGTTTGGTTAATACTAAGCGGTAAACCTTGGGCAATGCGCAGTTGCTCAATAACAAGATCGACGCCTGTAGTTTCTTCTGTTACTGGGTGTTCAACTTGCAATCTTGTGTTTACTTCAAGGAAGGATAACTTGCCATCCTGACTAAGCAAAAATTCAACTGTCCCTACGCCTACATAGTTTGCTTTAGCGCAAATATCAATCGAAGATTGAATAATTTGCTGTTCTAATTGATCTGTTATAAAAGGTGCAGGAGACTCTTCAATTAATTTTTGATTACGTCGTTGTAATGAACAGTCACGTGTACCAACGACAACAATATTACCTAATGTATCAGCAATAACTTGTGCTTCAACATGCCGAGGATTATGCAAAAATTGTTCAATAAAACACTCACCTCGCCCAAAAGCAGTTGTAGCTTCACGAACTGCGGAATGATAAAGTTCTTCTACTTCGTCCATTTGCCAGGCTACTTTTAAACCTCGACCACCGCCACCAAATGCGGCTTTAATAGCAATTGGTAAACCATGGGCATGCGCAAACTCAATAACCTCTTTGGCATCTTTTACAGGCTCTTTTGTACCAACAACCAAAGGAGCTCCCACTTGCAACGCAAGCTGTCTTGCTTTGACTTTATCACCCAATATTTCAATCGTTTCAGGGTTAGGGCCTACCCAAATTAAGTCTGCATCTTGTACTGCTCTAGCAAATTCAACACGTTCAGATAAAAAACCATAACCTGGATGAACCATGGTGGCTCCTGATTTTTTAGCTATTGCGATAATTTTATCAATATCTAAATATGTATCGCTAGGTACATTGCCTGTTAATCCATAAGCTTCATCAGCCATTTGTACATGAAGTGCCTCAATATCAGCATCGGCATAAATTGCAACAGATAACAAGCCTATATCACGGCAAGCGCGAATAATACGTACAGCAATTTCACCTCGATTAGCTATCAATACTTTATGTGTTATATTTTTATTATTTTCAGACATGATCAACATCACTCCCTTCAAATTCTTTAAACATCCCTATAGGATTAAACTTTATTTTAGCATTGACTGGAATTTGACCTGCTAAATCTAAATGATAATTACATACTGCGCCAATAACAGGATAACCTCCTGTTAAAGGGTGATCATTCAAAAATAATACAGGTTGTCCATTAGCTGGTATTTGTATTGCTCCAATACAGGTACCTTCACTAGGTAATTCTTGTTGTTTTTCACGAATTAACGGTTCCTTGCCAGATAAACGCAAGCCAATACGGTTAGAAGCTGGAGTAACCGACCACAACTGTGAAGTAAGAAGCGCTATCGATTGCTGAGTAAACCAATCGGTACGTGGTCCAAGCACAATATCTAACACTACTATATCATCACTAGTTGGGTAATTAATCATAGGAGTTTCTGATAATGATACTGGATTTAACGTTTTTGCTTGCTTAATCGCCAACATTTGACCCGATTTTAGTGGTAAGGGCCCAACTTGTGCAAGCGTATCATAAGCACAACTAGTTAAAATTGGCGATACTTGAAAACCACCACGCACCGCTAAATAACTACGAACGCCACATTTTACATTACCTAAACGGATAATATCACCTGCTTCTAATTGAATTGGCCGATACATGGGCGAAGTATATGTTTCGCCTTGGGCGGTGGTAATGGTGATATCACATACCGCCCCTGTTACCGCAACTAACATGGAGCGGTTTATTTGTGCACTAAAGCCGCCTTGAGTAATTTCTAACGCTGGTTCATTAATTGAGTTACCTAACACGCGGTTGGCACTGTGTAATGCGTTTTTATCCATCGCTCCCGATTCAGAAATGCCTAACGCCGCCTGCCCAATTCGGCCATTGTCTTGAAACAATGTTTGCAATCCAGTCGTTAATACTGTTATATCTTGTTGCTCAACAAGATCATCTTGTTTTTTAGCTGCTGATAAATGAGCAGGTAAATGATAAGTTGTTTTCGATTGGCTCACATCAATAAAATTAACCCGAGTACCCGGTTTGAACAGCGCTGGCTCATCACGATAAATATCCCAAACTGCCGTATCTGTAATGCCAATCAATTGCCAACCACCAGGGCTTGCTTGTGGGTAAACACTACTAAATTCCCCTGCTAAAGCAACCGATCCTGCTGGAATGCGGACTCGTGGCGAACTTCGACGTGGCACATTAAGCTGAGCCGTTTTAGATACCATATAAGCAAATCCAGGAGCAAAGCCACAAAAAGCCACTTGATACTCGTTATCAGTGTGCCTTGCAATGACTTCGGCAACCGTTATGCCAAGATAGTCTGCCACTTGAGGTAAATCTTCACCATTATAGCGAACAGGTATTGTTACCTGTTCGCCTGATTGCATAACGCTTGCCGAAATATCTAATTGAGCAATCTGCTCAGCAAGTATATTAGCATTGGTTACAATGGGGTTATAACGGATTAATAGGGTTCGTGCCGCTGGAATTATTTCATTGATATGCCAATCAGCAATAACACCTTGAAGCACATCAGTAAGCGCCATGGTTTGCTCAAGGCTGTTTAATTCTACGATAAACGCATCGATATTAACGGGTAAAAATCGCATTAAGTACCTCGAAATATGATCAACATCCAATCACTAACAATACATATTTTACATTGTTTTGTCATATTAAAGGCCAAGTTTATAGCCCTCTGGGTAAAGTGTTGTCTAATCATATTTTTATTTTTTATTAATTTAATTAATTTTTTTCAAAATATTAACTAATTTAGTTATTATTACTTTTGGTAAACGAGGCAATATGAATGCCATTTTGTTGTAGTTTTTGTCGTACTTTTTGTGCCATGCCTAAAGCACCTGCACTATCGCCATGGACACAAATTGATCCTGCCTCAATACGCACAAATTTCCCTTCGATAGACATCACGCCACCATCATTAACCAATTGCAACATGCGTTCGGCAACTAAATCAGGATCATGCAATACCGCTCCAACCTCTTTACGAGAAACTAAAGTACCATCAGCATGATAAGCTCTATCAGCAAAAGCCTCAGCAACTACGTTTAAACCCTTTTCTTTAGCCCATTCAATCAGTTTTGAGCCAGCAAGCGCAACCAAAATAAGCGTGGGATCAACAAGACAAAGCGCATCAATCACCGCCATTGCTTGACGTTTATCGTGTGCAATGGTGTTATATAATGCGCCATGTGGTTTAACGTAACTCACTTTGGTACCGATTGATGTGGCTAATCCTTTAAGTGCGCCAATTTGATAAATCACATCAGCGGTTAACTCATCAGTTGCTATATCCATATTACGACGACCAAATCCCACTAAATCAGGGTAACCAACATGAGCACCCACTTGGACATTATTGGCTTTAGCGGCATTCAACGTTTTTAAAATGCCAGCAGGCGAACCTGCATGAAATCCACAAGCAATATTCGCACTGCTAACAACATTTAGCATTGCTTCATCATTACCCATTTGCCATTGACCAAAGCTCTCGCCAAGGTCACTATTTAAATCAATACATTTGGTGATTATCATATTGCCCTTCTATTTTAGATAGTTAAAAATAGTCGCGACCGACATTATGCCCATATACCAAGTAATTGCGCACACAACTAAACCTGACAACAATAACCATCTTGGATAATGATACCCAGACATAAGATCAGCACGTCTCCAGCCAATATAAACAAAAATAGTTAACCCAAGCGGTAAAACTAAACCATTAAAACCACCAGCAAAGACTAATAATGATACTGGTGCAGTCCCCATAATTAAATAAATTGCAAGCGAAACAACAATAAAAATAATGGTAGCAAACTGACGTTGTCTGTCTGTAATAGTACGTTTAAACGGAGTAATAAACGTCATTGAAGTATAAGCTGCCCCAATAACACTAGTGATGGCTGCTGCCCATAAAATCAAACCAAAAAGGCGCAATCCAAACTCTCCCAAAGCCGCTTGAAATGCTTGCGATGCAGGGTTAGCAGCATAACTTGAAATATCAATTGTCACACCACTTGCCACGACACCTAAAATCGCTAAAAATAAAATGTAACGCATTAAACCAACAACGACAATTCCTTTTGTGGCTGCGCCTGAAACATAATCAATATGCTCTACACCAACCATACCTTTATCAAGTAAACGGTGAGCGCCTGCGTAAGAAATATAACCGCCAACTGTCCCACCAACTATGGTCGTAATTGAAGCAAAATCAACATGGCTTGGAAGCACTGTCTCTTTTAAAGCTTGACCAATCGGTGGATGCGATGCGAACACCACAAACAGTGTCAAAAAAATCATCAACAAACCAAAACCAATCATCAAACGATCTATAAAATGACTCGCTTTACGGGAAGAAAATATGTAAACCGCTAAAAGTGCACTAATTGCCCCTCCCCATTTAGGATCAAGGCCAACCAATGCATTTAAACCTAAACCTGCACCAGCTATATTACCAATATTAAATACTAATCCACCAAATATAATTAACACCGCTAGCAAATAACCACTAAATGGAATGGTTGCATTAGCTATATCTGAAGAGTTCATTTTGGTTAATGCTACAATTCGCCAAATATTTTGCTGAACAACAAAATCGATAATAATAGAGGCTAAAATACCAAATCCAAAAGCAGTACCAAGCGTAACGGTGAAGGTAGCGGTTTGAGTAATGAAGCCTGGGCCAATTGCTGATGTTGCCATTAAAAAAATAGCACTGATTAATGAAGCACGCCGATTTTTAACAAAAGCAACAGTACTACTGCTATGATTTTCCATACGGATGTTTCCTCTAAATATTTATAATTACAAATCTATCCAAAGTTATTTATAAGCAATAACTATGCCATAACTTAAACAAAGTTTGATAAATGTTAGTTAATATAATTACTGTTTTTTGAGCAAAAAACTAATTAAAAATAATTATAATGATTCATCATTAAAAAGTAATAAACTTATAATACTCTAATACAGACCTGATATGCACCAAAATGGTATACATACATATTCTTAAAATAAGGGGATAAACTTTTTATTAAAAGTGACTAAAACATAATAATTTTTATATAGCTATGTGTAAGAGTATTTCAAATATTTTTTAAGGAATAACAGTTATTAAGTGTTTGCTGGTTAAAAAAGAGTTTCCCACCCGCTTATTGAGGATGGGAAACATTGATATTTATTATAAAAATGCGATTATATTTAAGATGTTAACTACAAGTTAGTTATTACAGTATAACCTCAAATAAGGTTATTGATGTTAAAAAATAGCTACCACTAATGGCAAGCCCATAAGGCAATGTAACAGAATTTTTTTTGAAGGATCTGTATATTATTGCAATAATTGCCATTGGTAACCCCAAAAAGGTAATAACGACTAAGAAAAACGGCACACTGTTTATTGGAATAGAAATCAAAAGAATAGTAATTAATTTTATATCTCCAGCACCAACAAGTCGACAATAAAACATGAATAGACCACAAATTAAAAATATAGCTGATGCAATATAATCTAGATGCCCTTTGCCAAGGGCAAAATTCAAAATAACTAAAATGAATATTATTATAACAATTTTATTTGAGATAGTTCGATATTTTAAATCCGTATAACATGAAAATAACAAACATGCCCAAATAGCTAAAATAATAATATCATTAATTAATTCTTGGCTAATCATTAGTATCCTTGTCCTGGAACAAAATCTTTACCATAGACTTTTTTCATCTCGTCTGTAACAAATTCTAATTCTTTGCCTGGCCAAGTAACAGGAAGTGATATGTTACCAAATTTATAGTGATTATTCCATCCTACCCCAAAAGCTCTCCCTTCATCATTCCAATAAACTATATGCTCTTTACCACCATCAACTTTGGTCAAATTGCCAACAATTTCTCTTTTCATAGCCTTATACCCATACATTATTTGCCAAAGGCTAGCTTTTTCCTCAAAAGCAGGAAGCGTTACCCCCCATGTATATATTTCATTCTCATTAGTGACAGCAACACATCCTCCATATCGGCAATAAAGCGTATTAACATCATCCATAACAAGCTGAGGGATAGGGACGCTCAAATCAAACCTTACCTTATAGCGTTTTCCTTCTACATCGTCAAGATACAATTCAGGTTCGTATAGGGTATTTCCCAAATAACCAAATCCAATACCGAGATGATTAGCAGCTCCCATAGCATACACCTCACCTTCCGAAGTTAAAAAAGCAGTGTAACGGTTTCCTCCTGTAATAGTTACTATATCTTCACCACTAATACCTGGCGGCAGGCTAGTAATTTGTATAGGATAGGTTCGAAGGTCATGCCCCCATCCCCCTCCTAGAAGCTTTTGGTGACCATATTGTTCATTTTCTTCATCTCCCCATGCAAAGATTTCACCACGATCGTTTATAGCCCAGGCAGATTCATAACCCGCCCCAATCAATACAATTGGACTATCGTGAAAATATGATTGAGGAATACGATGAACTTCAGTTGGAATAGTACCCGTCTTGCCATTTGCCATTTGCCCCCAAAATGAAGTTCCCCAAGCATAAACCTCTCCACTTCGAGTTAGAGCAAAAGAAGTATATTCTCCACAATTAATCATAACAACATCTTTACCTTCCAAAACTAAACTAGGAGTTAGAAGAAACCAAGGCGTAGTCGCATAACCTCCTGCTTCATGAACACCATTTTGCCCCCACCCCCAGACATTACCTTGATCATCAAGTGCAATCAAATGATGAATTCCTGAAGCTACTTGCGTAATATAAACACCTTTATCGACAAGAACACTAGCCCTAGCGGGTGGAGCGTTGGCATTAACAAATTCTCCATTACCTTGCATACCGTTATTTCTATAGCCCCAGACCCAAACCTCGCCATTTTCTATCGTAACAACTGTATCAACAGAGTTAGCCGCAGTCGGAACTCTTATTGTTGATTTTTTTGTTAACGCAACAGCATCCGTTCTTTCGTTTGCAAATAATGAAAAGCATAAACATGATGCAAATAATACCATTAACTTAATTAGTTTCATTTAGAGTAACCTCTATTTCATTATTGATTAGATTCGTCTTTGTTAACAAAATTACCCGTCTCTGTCTGAATAATTTTTATCATAGTATCAAATAAACTCTGATAATCTCGAGCCTCGTGTAAATATTCTCTATTGCCATTCATACATTTAGTAAACCATTTTCCATACACTTGTGTATATTGTTCATCGGTTGTTAAATTGACTGCATTAGGATCGAGTTTTATATAGTGAATCGTCGCCGTATTAGCTGCTCTTTCAATATAGCCGTTATTTTTATTAGTTGCTGAAGTTAATCCAGCCGTTATTGCTTGGCAAACACCTTCATCCAAAAAATTATCTCTGAGAATATCTGCTCCAGCATCATCTTTACCATCTGTAATAATAATCATCATTTTATTATTAGCAGAGCCATTTGCCATTACAGGAACTGTCCTTAACAAGGCTGTTATAGTGTCTGTTCCTCCGCCAGGTTGCCAATTCCCATTCTGGATATAATTTAGTAAATCCGAATTATGATTTCCATTTTTACTAAAAGGGACTAAATGAGGGACAGCTTTAAATGTTCCTATATGCTTTGATGCTTCTAAAAACCTTCGATGGTTAGTCGGTAAATTAATCACCTTTTCGCTCATTATGTTATTACTATATAAAGGCGATTGGCACATTCCAAAAAATGGCGAAAAATCACTAACAGTAGGCGAAATAGGTCGATTAAATGTTATTGTATTGCTTTTTATACCACTGAACAATGCATCAATTGTACCTTGTACATCAACTGTTCTAGTGTTAGCAAATGAATAATGTACATCAGAATATTTTCCCGAAAACATGTAATCATATAGTTGAACAACTTTACCATATTGGCTTTCAATAATTTTCCTATTTTCAGGACGCAATGGATAATCAGGACTATTTTCACCGCAAGCATACCTTGCTTTTCCCATATTAAGCGTTTCAGATTGATGTCTATTACGGCACAATCCATCGTGCACTAAGGCACTATCATTATTTAATCCTTTCGCTGGTCCAATTATTTGTGAATAATAACGATAATTAAAATAATCCAAATAATAAGTAACCGAGTTTTCATATTTACCTAAATAGTCATAATCTAAATAGCTCTCACTCATCCCTCCGCTTTCCTTTAAATTACTCCATCTAGCATACGCAATGTTTTTATTTGCCCAAAAGTTATAATCAACTTTATCATAGGGGCTTTTCAATTTGTACATAACTGAACAACCATAGCTATCACCACCAGCTAGGTTTTTAGTGTCTTGCTGAACTGGCACACCAATATCATAAGGAACTAATGCAAATTTAATCTCTGAATGTCCTTGAAAATTATTAATAATATTAGCTATTGCTTGTTTCATATATTGAAGACGTTGCTGATCACTATTTCCATTTTGAGGAGAGTAGTCATTACAACCTGTATCGCCATATTGGCATGTTGCTGAACCTGAAAAATCACTAATAAAAGCAATATCAAATGAGTCATATCTATCAAATTTCTTTGTATTACCATAACTTTCAGTTTTATTGCTAACAATCATAGATTGATTTAACTCACCAACTTTTCCTTTGTCTTTACTACTTGTTAAGGAATCAACTTTCTGTTTATAGGCAATACTATATACCTTTGTGTTTTTATTATATTCTATATTAATAGAGGCATCGGCATCTTCTACTAAATCATCACTAATTTTTTGATAAACAAAATAATTAATATAGTTCAATGCCATTTTGCGATTTTGTTCAATTGCTGTCTTATCAGCATTTTCATTGTTTAATGCGATAATCGCCAACGAAGCTTCGTTAGTCGCTTCTGAGATCCTTGCACGGTCGCGCATTGTTTGAGTATGATTTATTGAAACTAACATACAAATTAGCATTGCAGGAAACATCAAGGCGAAACTTATAGCAGCACTCCCTGAAGAACACTTAAAAAAAGATTTCTTATGATTAATTTGTTTATGTCTGTTATGGCTCATATAATACTCTCAAAAGTGTGTTGATTACCGATAATAAATTGGGCAATTTCCATCAGAGCTTGAAATATCATTACAACGTGATAACACTACAATATTGCTACATAAATTTGGTAAAGTATCAGTAGCTTTTCTGCTTGAATTAAACCATTTTAAATAAAGGCTTTCTTCGTTAACTATACACATACTAACTCGATATAAGGGAATCCAACGCCCTGCTAACCCTGTTGTGGGATCAGCAGCACGTTCAACATACGGAACAAGTTTGGAATAGTCAGTAAGTGAGTTATTTGAATTATCAGTCATACTGGGTAACGAATTAAAATAGTCCCCAATACCACCATCATTACATACACCAGAGGAGCAAGAACTAGCGCTTAGATTAACAAGTTGCGCATGAGCCAAGCTTTTGGGGTTAGCAACATCTTGAAAAATAAATAAACTATCGACTTTTAAAGTAACATTACGTCCATTTAGTAATGAACTTGCTAGGCGGCTGAGTTCTTCCACTTGAGTACCATCAAATAACTCATGAGAATTAAAACAGAAGTTAGAATCAGCACATAATGCAGCCACCTCTTGAACTGTCGAGCCATTTATAACTGGATAAATTGCTGATCTTTCACGAAAAATAGAAGCTACAGTATAATTTGCCCGCTCTAATCTATTTTGTAACATGATACTACTGTAAGTATCATAGATAATAAATACTAAAAGTGAAAACAAACAAAAACATGCTGCAAACTCTATTGAAATTATACCGTCTTTATTACGAAAAAAATTATCAGAATATCTCATTTGCTATTTCATTCCTTTAATTATCAATTATTTTAATAAAACTCACGGTAAACAATAGTCTTCTTTTCCAGAGAGCTGTCAAGTATACGACCAAACAGCTTGGAGAATATAGCATTGTAGTCATACTTCAATTCAAATAATAGTATTGGAGCATCGCTAACTGGAGTATTTAGGCAATTATTATTAATTGCCTCATCAATTTTTTTACAGTATTTCACAGTTATTTCAAATTTTTGTGGATCTGCTATATAAGGCCATGAAGGCACTTCAGAATTAATCAACTCCTGCAACTGTTGATTATAGTCTGCATTTTGAGAAATCGCCGTTTTTCTAGTTATTTCTGTAGTCACCAGATCTAAAGCCGAACCAATAATCATAATTCGACTAAATTCTAGTACAAATAAAAATAGAACAATTAAATAAGGAAAAACAATTGCAAACTCTATCGAAACACTTGCATTTTTTTGACCAAAGAATAATTTCCAATATTTAAACATAATTTTTGCTCTACTCTATTATATTAACGATTAATCTTTCTTTTTCTTTAATATTGAAAAAGACATCTTTTGTTTATTTTTTTTAACTTTTTTATTACCAATAATAGCCGCAGCCATTTCATTTATTTCACTGCTAGTATGTGCTTTTTTAAATTTATCTAATCTTGGAATAAATTTGCGTGTAAAATCGATATTTCTACCTAAGAATTCTTCAATATCCTCATTTTGCAAAGCATTTTTTTTATCATAAGGAAGGTTTTCATTTAAACAAACCAAAAAACGTTTATTTAATAAATCCGTATTTTGTGTACTAATACGTGCGATTTCCTCCAAAATTCTCTTAGCAACTTTGATTGAAAAGGGATCTCTATTTATTACAATAAACACAATGTTTGAAAGCTTTATGATTTCATCAAAATGCTTAAACGAAGATTGCAATCCCATATTTTGATCAATAACAGTAATATTGAATTGACCTGAATTTAGATCATCATATTTCCAAGCCTTATCAGCAAGTTCAACTTTTACTCGTAAAGACATTTCAATATCAACAATTGAACCATCTTGAGGAATTGGTGTTTCAAATAAAAAATCTGCATTAGGGCTTGTAGTTGCACCTTGGATATAAAGAAGCGGATAATTTGTTAACGAACTGATTTTTTTTAGTGTATGAACTGCTAATGATGATGTGCCAATTCCACCTTTACAACCTAAAAATGTAATAACGCTACCTACTCTTTGGCTAGAACCAGGTGGAGTAATACTCCTTGAGTGTAAGATATCAGGAATTTTCTCTAATTGAGTATTCTCTAATAAAAAATGAATTCCTTTTTTTAATAAAAATTCAGAAAACTGGATTGAATCATGGCTACCAATAAGTATTGTTGATGCTTGAATTGGAAAAAAACGATTGACATTTTCAGATAATAGCTCAGCATCACCTTCATCTTTAATATCTAAAATAATAGCATCATATTTATTCCAACGTGGGTCCTCTTTTAATTCAGATAATTCTAATGAGAAGATCTCCATGGCTAACACATTGTAAAGGAAAAGCACCGAACGAATATTTTCAATCAATTCAGGTCTTTTGCTTAAAATAGCGATCTGAAAACCAGAAATGCGTCCAACCACAAATTCTTGTGATGGTTCTTTTGATATATCTTTATCTTTTTTATTACCAAATAATTGCATAAAAATCCCACTAATTTTTTATTCAATAAAACCCATATCGTTAATAAACTTTTCACTTTCATTAGATATTGGTACTGTTTTTCGGCGTTGTTTATCCATATTATTCTTAATATTAAAGAAACTATTTACTGCATCTGTTCGCTCTAAAACCGGTAATTCTACACCATCAAAACTATTATTAGGTGTAACTAAATTAACTGTTGCAAATACGACCATTTCAGTCTTTTCACGACCAGTTGTAGTACTACGAGTCAATGCTCCTAAAATAGGAATTTCACTAACAAAAGGGATACGGGATAATGTTTCTGAGTCCTGTTCACTAATTAATCCTGCAATAACAAAGCTGTCACCATCAGATAAATCAATAGTAGAACTTGTTTTTCGAGTTTGTAAAGTCGGTATATTATAGTTATTAAAAGCATATGAACCAGCAACCGAACTCACTTCGTTATTAATAAATAATCTAATGCGTTTGTCATTGTTTACTTTAGTACTGATATTTAATTTAATACCATACTCTTTATAAGTAACTTCAGAATCACCATCTTTACCTTTAGTCACAATGGGAATCTCACCACCAACAAGAAATGCAGCACTTTCGCCAGATAATACAGATAAATTAGGTTGTGCTAAAATTTTAGCTAGGCGATCATTTTTTATAGCACGAATCATTGTAGTAATGTTATGAATATTAAATCCTTTTTTTAGACCTAATAGAGTGAACTCGCCAATATTGTTCATCTTAAAATCTTGACCTTTGGCCATACTATCCAAAGTTAAGCTTTGCCACTCAATACCCAATGAATCAGTAAAAGTTTTGCTAACTTCAACAAAAGTCAATCTGACATTAACTTGATACTCTTCAATTACTCTAATATTATCAATAATATTGTTATATACATAGTAATCTTGGAATGTAAGTTCTTGGTTGACAAAATCTTCACCTGATACTTTATTTCGTATTCGCTCTGCATTTTGCCCAACAAGTGTACCTACAAGCGCCATGATTTTACCTTTTGTTGTAGTGTCGGGTGCAGTACCATTTAGTACATAGACAAATCTACCACTTGGGTCACCGTTATCGTAACGATCTATTGTTACGCTACTATTTGGAAAGTTTTGCGCTAACCTATTTGTAATTTGAGATAAAAGTGGATCGACATTAATGGTGTCATTAATAATAATATTATTTGCATCATCATAAACAAGTAAACTAGTTCTACCATTTTGTTTACCATATATAATTAGTGATTTACCATCAACAACTTCATAATTTGCAACGCTGTCTTGACTAATAAAAACCGTACCTACATTCTCAGGTAAAACAATTGTTTTACTTTGCCCAATATGTAAATTGTGAGTATTAGCAAAAACCAACGGAGAGAAGCTAATTGATAATAAACAAGCTAGCAGTTTGATTTTGTTCATAATTGGTTTAACTTTTATTAGCATTCTTAATTCCCTTTTAGCAAATTAATTTGTTTTTTCTTTGAGAAAATAGCTTTATCAGTTAATGGCCATTTCTTTTCTTTATCACTTAACAAACGTAATCCATCATCAACATTTTGTTTATAAGTACTTGGATACATCATAACTGTGGAATTGGTCATTAGTGTTCTTAATAATTTAATTTCTTGATTTGAAAGCTCTAATTGAACTTGACCTACCTCTTTTCTCTGAAATTTTTGGTCTATTGTATCTCCTAGATCAATATAGAGAATCTTTTTACCAACAATAATTGGTTTTATGCGATTTTTAACAAAATCATCACTAGGTGAAACTAATCTATCTTCTTTATAATTTTTACTATTAGTATTAGACTTAGCTATTTCATCATCACTATAAAATATATAAAGATCAACAAGATCGCCACTCTTTAGATTTTTTACCAAGTATGAATCAATTTGATCCAATTTGAATGGAAACATATAATTTCCTTCTTTTATCGCTGACATTAAGTATTCCTCTGAATTAGGTGCAGCAATAAAACTTCTTTCTATAAATGCATCTTTTGCAATATTATTTTTAGCAACATAAGCATCGATTTCTGTTGCATCGCCTATATATTTGGATTTGTCATTAGACCCAATTTTGACTTCTATCGATTTAAAATAATAGTCATCCTTAGTCAAAATTTTTCTTTTACTAATATCACGCTTAGCAACAGCTACTGTTATGATTTCTGTTTTAGGTTCTTCTTTTTTAGGTTCTTCTTTAACTTGAACTGGTTGCTGAACTATGGGCTCAGCAACAGGTTCAGGCGATGATTTAGTAAATAGTAATGCCAGTCCCACAACTAACATTAATATATATAGAATAATTATTTTTTTTTGTTTCATGCAAACTCCCTAAAATTTTATATCTATTGTTATTATTATTTTTTTTGCACTTATTTATTCTCTAAATAAAAATCAAATGCAAAGCAATGAGCTTTACCGTTAGAATTAGGGCCTGCATCGAAATCCTTCACTATTGAGTCTTGTTTTGTTTTTATTTGTAAAACTAATGTTTTTTCGGCAGTTAAAGTTCCTGTAACATTGGCAAAATCACGATCACTACGAGATATTTGGTTAATGATATAATTTATTCCTTTGCTAGGAAGGGTTACGTCATATAACGATAATTTGAACTCTGTTGATGAAATTTTTTCAATTACGTATTGATTTTTATTTAATGGACTAACTGTTTCAAAAGTTATTCGACTAAATTTTCGATGTTCGCCAGATCGAACAGCTAAAATAGTCGATTGAGTCGCCGCCCGATTGACTTGATTATTTTGTTTAGAATCTGTTTTATTAACAACTGCCGAATTAGTTGCAGTAGCTTGAGAAGCTGTTTTGGATTCAGTTTCTGAATCTAATTTAGCCACACTCGATAATTTAGCACTAACTTCCGACTTATCAGTTGTTTGTGAATTAGTTACTTTTTCAGGCTTAACAACTTTCTTGTCCGTTTTATCTACCTTTTGTGATGCCGATATTTCAATTGTATACTGCTTTTGATTTTCGCTTTGCGCTGGCACAATTTCATTAAATTTAATCGCTTTAATTGGCTCGATCTGTTTTAGTTCTTGTATTAATATTTCTGGCTCACTAGATAACCTATGCCCTAAGCAAAATGACTTAGCTAATTGAATTTTATTTAATTTAACTAACGTGTAAAGCAAGTTATGAAGAATGGTTTGGTCACGATATCCTTTTGTATATAAAATATTTAAGTGCTTATAAGCCTCATTATAATCTTGATTCAAAATTGATAGCATAGCTAGATTATTTGTGACTTTGTTCTCATCATAAAAGTTTTCTCTAGCTAGATTGAATGAATATCGTGCAGCATCGTATTGTTTCTTTTTCAACAAAACAATACCTTTTACATTATACGCTTCACCGTTTTTAGGATTAATCGTGATTGCTTTGTCTAAATATTCTAATGCAGTGTCATTATTCCCCATTTTTGATTCAACATGACCATACAAAACAAAAAGATTATCATTTTTGCTTTTATTTAAAACAGGGGTTAATGTTCTTTTTGATGCTTCATAATCATTAGATAAATAATAGACTTGAGCAAGTTTATATCTTGTATCTTCAGTATCAGATCTTTGTAAACGTTGTTTATAAAGCTCAATTAAACCACCATAATTTTTTGTGGTTTCATGAATGAAAATTTTTTGCTGCTCATTTAAATCATATCTTAAGGTACTATTTTGACATCCAGTAGCAACAAACAATATTGAACATACCGCAATAAATTTCGGATTTATTAACACTTTTGGTTTACAGAATTTTAAAAAATCATTCATTATCTCTAGATCCTTAATTATTCATCTGACTTAATGTCGATATAATATTCATAATAACTGGCGCAACTACAACAACAAGAACAGGAACTAAAAAGAATACCATCATCGGCATTGTCATTTTAGCTGCAATAGCAGCGATTCTTTCTTCTATTGTTAATTTTTGTACTTCTCTGATTTCAGCTGATAATTCTAATAAAGCGTCATAAATCGAATTACCATAACTAATACTCCTTTTTAAAGTAATACAAAACATTCTGACTTCTTTACACGGTACTTCTTTCAAAATTAAATCAATAGCGAGCTCGATACCATTAACATCCATCATTAAACAAGCTCTTTCTAAAATAGTTGCCACATCCCTATTAATTGGTTTTACTCTTGTGCTTAAATATCTAAAACCATTTTCGACTGTCATACCTGATTTCACCATAATTGCCATCATATCAATGATCAATGGTAAATCTTGTGAAATTCTTTTAATTCTTTTTTCTGTTTGTTTTTTTACCAATCTATCAGGCAGAATAATGACTATAATAATAATAAGGAATAATACAATTAGTAATATATTTGAACTAAGTTCAATAAAAGAAAATATTTGATTCACAAGATAAAAAAATGAAAATCCGATAATGATAGCGTAAATCTTCCAACTATTTTGTTCTTGAAAACGGCGCAAAAAAGTTAAGCTTATACTATTTTTTTCAGCGAGTCTCTCAAAAGCAAGATTTCTTTGGTTAATATGCTTTTTAGGTGTTCTCTTTTCTTCATTTTCATTACTTAATAACAAATTAAGTTTTTCTTTTCTTTGATGCAACAAATATAAGCAGACTAATTCTCTACTACCTATAAAAATTAAAATAATGGGAATTAATATATTTAATAAATTCATCATAATTTAAATGACCTTATTAACCATTCCTTTTATAATGAAAAGCCCAATAACCACACTACCAAATATATAATATAAAACATAATGACCAGCTGTTGTGCCAACCAATTGTTCATAATTTGCTGGTGAAGCAAATTTAAGAATAAAAATAAAAGCAAAAGGCATACCACCTAGTATTTTCATAGTCATTCTTAATTCAGCCGTTTTACCGTCTCTAGTTTTAGTTAAAATTCGATTGTTTATTAACATTTTTGTTAACCGACTAAGAACTTCTTTTAATTCTCCACCACTATCTAGATTAACCATTACTGTCAAAATAAAAAAATAATATTCTGGAAATGGAAGCCTTAAATAAGATCTTATTAACACATCCTCAATATTTTCACCAATTTCAATTCGGCTATCCACATCCTTCATTACTTCACCAACAATTCCACCAATAGAATTTCCACACGTTTTAAAACTTGTTGTTATTGCACCACCAGATGACACAACACCTGTAATAGTGTTTAATGCTTCAGGAAATGTATCGTAAAACTCTTTTTTTAACTTTCTTTTTTTTATATAAATAATTATAACAATTGTGATAATAATACTAACTAAAGTAGCAAAATAGCTATTATAGTTAATATACTTTTCATTCAATATGATACCTGCAACTGTACCTGCAAAAATATAAACAAACAACCGACTTTTTGATTGCCCTATTACAAGAAAATTGTAATCAGCTCTAATCATCATTTTAATATTAAAGCTGATGCGTTCCCAAGAGGATTGCTTTTTTTGAGATAATTGTCTTTCGACCAAACTTGATAACGAAGTATTTTTAGTTTCGACATTATAAAATACTTGTAATCGCCCACTACGGCGATGCAATGCAAAAATATTTATAATGGCAACAAAAATAAGCACCAGCGAAAGAAGTAGAATCATGTTTTTAAACCTACTGCATTTAACATTAGTTTTTCTAACACATCTGACATTTCATAATATTGAGCACTATCATAAAGTGCAGATCGCCTAACTAATCCATTACAGACAAATTCACCTTGAATCTTACCATTTCCGTCTCTTTCGTCATGAATTTTAAACTTAAAAACGTCATGAGTAACAATATTATCGGATTCTAATCCCATAACTTCAGTAATACTCATTACTTTACGTTGTCCATCTGGAAGGCGTGAAGCCTGAATAATATAGTTAACGGAAGAAGCAATATAATGTCTAATTGCAACAATAGGTAATTCAGGTTGAGCCATAATGATCATACTTTCTAATCGAGATAAAGCATCTTTAGCAGTATTGGCGTGTAATGTCGACATTGAACCATTGTGACCCGTATTCATAGCTTGAAGCATTTCAAAAGCTTCTTCACCACGGCACTCCCCTAAAATAATTCGATCTGGTCGCATACGCAATGCATTAACTAAGAGATTTTGCATAGTTACTCTTCCACGACCATCTTCACCACCTGATTTGGTTTCCAGTCTAAGCACATGATCTTGCTGCAACTTTAATTCAGCGGCATCTTCAAGTGTAATAGTTCGCTCATGTTCACCTATAAATCCAGACAATGCATTAAGCATTGTTGTTTTACCAGAACCTGTTCCACCTGAAACAATAATATTCATTCGACATCGAGCAGCAATAACTAAAAAATTAGCCATGTCCTCATTTAGTGAACCATAGTTGATCAAGTCATGAAATGTTCGACGGCCAGTACCAAATTTACGAATTGACATCGACGTTCCATCAATGGCAACTGGAGGAATAACAACATTAAGTCGGCTACCATCGGGCATCCGTGAATCGACTAAAGGATGTGCCTCATCAATATTTTTACCGACTTTATTGACTAAACGTCTTGCGATATCAAGTAGTTGACGTTCGTTTATAAAAAACTTATCCGTTTTGGCAAGGACCCCGCCCCGTTCAACATAAATACTATAAGGACCGTTGACTAAAATATCATTAACCGTTTCATCTTTCATTAATGAGTCAATTGGACCATAACCAATAATTTCATCGCAAATCATACCTGCCAATACACCCGATTCATCGGCAGTAATATAAGCATTGCCAGAATTAACAATATCTCTGATTATTGTTTGAATTTCACGCAAAACTCGATTGGGTTCGTTTTTTAATTGCTCAATTAAATCAAGATCAAGTACTTGAAAAACCAAGTCACGAACTCTACCCCATTCATCAGAAAACTTAGATTGTCCATTAGCCATAACATTTATTATATTATTTTTTACATTACAAAAAAGTTACTAGCACTTTAACTCGTGCTAGCAACTTTGACTTAACAAAGATTAATAATACATTATCTTCAAACTAAATTAAGCACCAGTAGATACAGTATTGATTGTAGAAATTACTTTAGTTTTTAAAGTACTAAAAACATTACTTAACATTGAAGCTACTGGACCATCACCTTTAAAGACAACGAATACAACAGTAGCAACACCAGCTGCAACAATTGCATATTCAATTGCTGTTACACCTTTTTCATTTTTAACAAATTTACCTAAAAAATTTCTTGTTTGAGCACGAATTGCTGATAAATACATCATTATTTTCTCCTTTTAAATACTTTTTAATTATTACTAAAAATTTATACTTCTTTATCAAGAAGTGTACATATCTTACACTAATAAAATTAAAATGACTAGCTATCGATCGAAAATTGTATTTTAATAATTCACATCATTATTATTGTGTAAATATTCACCATTAACATAATTATATTACTTCTTTTTTTTCAAAAACATGTATTTTTAAAAATTCAATAATGCACTCTGTTTAATAAAATTTAATTGAAAAAATATAATTGATTATTATAATTTTTACAAAATAACGATAAGATAACTAAGATATATTATGAAATCATATGGAATTAAAAGAAGTTCCCGCTTAATTTTACTGTTAATCTATACTTTTATTAGTGTTATTTTTGCTTTTATTTACCTTACTAAGTCTGGAGCACAAAGGGATGGATTTTGTTTTGAAAATCCTTTTTTTTATCTAATTACAATAACAACTTTATGTTTTATTGTGTTAGTACATACAAGTATTAGTAGTCGTCATAAACCCATTGTTGTCTTTGGGTTTTTATTTTTATTTCTTTTTTTATCTGAAATTAGTTATTGTATTTTTTATGGGGAAATAATATCAGAAGGAGTACTTGATTCTATTATTGAGACTAATTCTCACGAAGTAACGTCAATGACTAAACAGGCTTTGCTCATAATAGGTCCAGCATTTATTACAACCTTTCTTTTTTTATTTGTTCTTAAAAAATTAATTTTTGTTAAATTTAGGATTTTTGTCCCCCTATCTTTGTATATACTTATACTATCCGTTGTTCTTTTATTCCTAGTAACTAAATCATCACTAAAGTCTGACATTAAAAATGGTCATCTTAAAAGTAGTGTTAGTGTAATTCGAACAATATTCCCTGCTGTGCTAGGCGATTTATCCTATCTTTTGGCTAGTTATGCATCAACGGATATCTATTCAAATACCAATGAAATTGAGAAATTTAATCAAGCTGTGATTTTACCTCCTAATAAGCCTGATAACGACTTGATCGTATTTATTATGGGCGAATCTTCTTTAGTTTCCCGCTATAGCGCTTATGGTTATCATCAGCAAACTACGCCTTTTATGACCAATATTTTTAGTCAAAATGGCGGATGTATTATCCCAAATAGCCACTCAGCAGCCGCTTTAACCCGGGATTCTATACCAATGACACTTTCATTCAATGTGCCCGAAAGTAATGATAATTTGTTCGATAATAAATCGATTATTGAGATGGCTAAGTTCAATCATTACAAAACCTATTGGTTAGCATCGGCTGCGCAAGCAATTCAAGGTACATTTAATAGCAAATTTGGTTTTATTGCGCGTAAAAGCGATGTTATCACTTTTAGTGAAGATCTTTTGGATATTAATTTAAGTCAATTATTAGAAGACACTCTACAAAAAGATAATTCTTCAAAAAAATTTATTTTTGTGCATTTGCGCGGTAGCCATCAACCCTATACAAAAGGTTATGATGAAGTTGATAAGTTGGCTTTACCTGATGCCGAAGCATATGATTTAACTATTCATCATACCGACCGTACAATCAAAGCATTATATGATGTTATTAATAAATATAGTAACAACTATACCGTTATTTATACCTCGGATCATGGCGAAATTGTGAATGTTGGGCATGGTATAGGTGACAATGTTGACCAGTTCCTAATCCCTTTTATGTTTATATCAACCAATCAACGATATAATTGCCAATTTATTGAATCATTTCGGGGACAAGACGGCTATTTAAGTGGGCTTATGAATAAATATATTCTTTCTAATCTGTTAGGCTATGAGATTGATCCAGCTATCCTTGACAAAGAAAAAAACAATGATCGAGTTTTTATGCCAAACAGCAGTGTCATGCCTTTTTTAGAAGTACTTAACAAACATTAATTTGTTACCTATTATACGTTGAGAAATTGATAGAGATAGACTATGAATTTTATACAAAATATTAAATGGGCCGTAAAAATATAGCTCCTTTTTGTTATTACATACTAGAGGCTATCGATCTTTCAATAAAAAGAAAATAAAAAGATATTGTATATGATATAGTTTTGCCAAAATGGGCAATAACAGCACGCTATATGTAGAACATCTGTAACAGATAACTACTGGGAAAAAACAGAAATTGTAAATAAATAAGAAAAAATAAAAATAAACAAGCATATAGAAACAGACTAGAAAATGTTTTATATTGAATACGCGGTAGCTGTACGTGGCGAGATATTCTAGAGGATATTTAAGGACTGGAGTAACAAAATCAACTGTTACCTTTAACTAGTAAATACACAAATATAGGATGAGGTCATATTTTATGAAATTATGTGGGATAAAAAGAGTTCTGCCCTTAATGTTATTGTTATTAGTTTATACATTTATCAGTGTTATCTGGTCTTACTGCTTTAATAATAGCTATCATGAAAAATCTACCGAATCTATTTTTGGGGATTTGTTTTTCTATATTACAATAATAACAACTTTAATTTTTATTATGATAGTACATAATTGTATTTGCAGCTGTCATAAGCTTATTGTTGTCTTTGGCTTTTCATTATTATTTCTTTTTTTATCCGAAATTAGTTATTTTATTTTTTATGGAGAAATGATATCAGAAGGAGTACTTGATTCTATTATTGAGACTAATTCTTATGAAGCAATGTCAATGGCTAAACAAGCTTCAATCATAATAATTCCTGCGCTTATTGCAGACTTCTTTATTTTATTGATTCTTAAAAAAATTGTTCGTATTAAATTTAAACTTTTTATTCCCATAACTATTTATGTGCTTATATTGTTCTACCTTATTTATTGTCTAGTAAATTACACAGCATTAAAACCTGATATTAAGCGAGGTTTCTATAAAACTAGTGATAGCATAATTCGTAAATGTTATCCTGCTGTACTTGCTAATTTAGCTTATATTTTAACTAGTTATGCATCAACGGATATCTATTCAAATACCAATGAAATTGAGAAATTTAATCAAGCTGTGATTTTACCTCCTAATAAGCCTGATAACGACTTGATCGTATTTATTATGGGCGAATCTTCTTTAGTTTCCCGCTATAGCGCTTATGGTTATCATCAACAAACTACGCCTTTTATGACCAATATTTTTAGTCAAAATGGCGGATGTATTATCCCAAATAGCCACTCAGCAGCCGCTTTAACCCGGGATTCTATACCAATGACACTTTCATTCAATGTACCCGAAAGTAATGATAACTTATTCGATAATAAATCGATTATTGAAATGGCTAAGTTCAATCATTACAAAACCTATTGGTTAGCATCGGCTAGGCAACGAATTAAAGGTACATTTAATACTAAATATGGCTTTATTGCACGTAAAAGCGATGTTATCACTTTTAGTGAAGATCTTTTGGATATTAATTTAAGTCAATTATTAGAAGACACCCTACAAAAAGATAATTCTCCAAAAAAATTTATTTTTGTGCATTTGCGCGGTAGCCATCAACCCTATACAAAAGGTTATGATGAAGTTGATAAGTTGGCTTTACCTGATGTCGAAGAATATGATTTAACTATTCATCACACCGACCGTACAATCAAAGCATTATATGATGTTATCAATAAATATAGTAACAACTATACCATTATTTACACTTCGGATCATGGCGAAATTGTGAATGTTGGGCATGGTATAGGTGACAACGTTGACCAGTTCCTAATCCCTTTTATGTTTATATCAACCAATCAACGATATAATTGTCAATTTATTGAATCATTTCGAGGACCAGATGGTTATTTAAGTGGGCTTATGAATAAATATATTCTTTCTAATCTGTTAGGTTATGAGATTGATCCAGCTATCCTTGACAAAGAAAAAAACAATGATCGAGTTTTTATGCCAAACAGCAGTGTCATGCCTTTTTTAGAAGTACTTAACAAACATTAATTTGTTACTTACTATACGTTGAAAAATTTTTTATCATCATTATGTTTTTTAATAAATACATTAAGTTGTTAAAAAAATTGATTCAGTACAAGCTAACAATCACACAAATAGAACAATAAGTTAACCTAATATGTTAAAAATATAATAAGGTAATATAATGAAATTTTTTAAAATTAAATGGAATCTTTCTTTCATTTTATTGTTGGTTTATATCGTTTTTAGTGCTATTTTTTCTTACTTAACATTTGATGTTATTGGCGGCAAATTTATTTTTAATGAACCTATATTTTATGCCGTTTTGATAACAACTTTATGTTTTATTATTCTTTTACATACTAGTATTCTTAGCCCTAATTATTTTATATTTGCTCTTGGCTCGTTATTTCTATTTCTGTTTTTACTAGAAATAAGTTATTTTATTTATTACGGGCAAGTAATATCTGATACCGTGCTCGACTCTATAGTAGAAACCAGTTCTTATGAAATATTGTCAATGTCTAAACAAGTTTTAATCATAGCTGGCCCCGCATTTATTGCAACTTTTCTTATTTTATTTATTTTTAGAAAAGCAATTACTGTTAAATTTAGACCTGTTATTCCATTAATATTGTATTTAATTTTACTTTTTTTTATTGTTTTTTCACAAAATTTAGCAGAGAAGTCTGAAATCGAGAGAGGCAACTATAAAACTACTGCTGAGATAGTTCGTCGAATTTATCCAGCGGCATTGGGTAATTTATCCTATCTTTTGGCTAGTTATGCATCAACAGATATTTATTCAAGTACCAATGAAATTGAAAAATTTAATGAGGCTATTCTTTTGCCGCCTAGTAAGCCTGATAACGACTTGATCGTATTTATCATGGGGGAATCATCTTTAGTTTCCCGCTATAGCACTTACGGTTATCATAAACAAACTACGCCTTTTATGACCAATATTTTTAGTCAAAATGGCGGATGTATTATCCCAAATAGCCACTCAGCGGCAGCCTTTACTCGGGATTCTATACCTATGACACTTTCATTCAATGTGCCCGAAAGTGATGATAATTTATTTGATAATAAATCGATTATTGAGATGGCTAAGTTCAATCATTACAAAACCTATTGGTTAGCATCGGCTGGGCAACAAATTCAAGGTACATTTAATACTAAGTTTGGTTTTATTGCACGTAAAAGCGATGTTATCACTTTTACTGAAGATATTCTGGATATTAATTTAAGTCAATTATTAGAAGACACCCTACAAAAAGATAATTCTCCAAAAAAATTTATTTTTGTACATTTGCGCGGTAGCCATCAACCCTATACAAAAGGTTATGATGAAGTTGATAAGTTGGCTTTACCTGATGTCGAAGAATATGATTTAACTATTCATCACACCGACCGTGCAATCAAAGCATTATATGATGTTATTAATAAATATAGTAACAACTATACCGTTATTTATACCTCGGATCATGGCGAAATTGTGAATGTTGGGCATGGTATAGGTGACAACGTTGACCAGTTCCTAATCCCTTTTATGTTTATATCAACCAATCAACGATATAATTGTCAATTTATTGAATCATTTCGAGGACCAGATGGCTATTTAAGTGGGCTTATGAATAAATATATTCTTTCTAATCTGTTAGGTTATGAGATTGATCCAGTTATCCTTGACAAAGAAAAAAACAATGATCGAGTTTTTATGCCAAACAGTAGTGTCATGCCTTTTTTAGAAGTTCTCAACAAGCATTAATTTGTTACCTATTATACGTTTGAGGAATTGATAGAAATCGACTATAAATTTTATATAAAAATATTATAAAAGGGGGCACAAAACGCCCCTTTTTTGCTGTTAGTGACATTTATAGCAAGCAGGTCATTGCTAATATTTTAAATTTGGCTAAATAATGAATGTTAGATGGATTTACCGTCCATCTAAAACAGGTCTTAATTTTTAAAATACGTCAGGTTGGCAATGCCATACAAAAATGTAGCATTCCCCCGTCAAGAACTATTTATTACCACAAAAATATGGATCACCAACACTAACTATGACAAAGCCAAACAATCAATAGAAGAGTCATTACGCAAATTAAAGACAGATTATATTGATTTACTATTAATTCACCAGCCATTTAATGACTACTACGGTGCTTATCACGCAATGGAAGAAGCTTACGAACAAGGCAAGGCTAAAGCCATCGGCGTTAGCAATTTTTATCCAGATCGCCTTATTGATTTAAACCATTTTGTTCGTATAAAACCAGCGGCTAATCAAGTTGAAACACATGTATTTCAACAACAAAAAGTAGCACGCGAAGTGATGCAAAAGCTAAATACACAAATAATATCATGGGGACCATTTGCCGAGGGTAAAAACAATTTTTTTGAAAACCCAGTACTTATTGAAATTGGCAAAAAACATCAAAAATCAGTTGCACAAGTTGCACTGCGTTTTCTGATTCAAAATGGTATTGTTGTCATTCCTAAATCGACCCGAAAAGAACGAATGGAAGAAAACTTTGATGTATTTAACTTCTCACTTTCAAATCAAGAAATGGCAAGTATAGCGGCTTTAGATACAGGTCATAGCTTATTCTTCTCGCATCAGGATCCAAAAACGGTGGAGTGGTTTATGTCCATTGTGAAATAGAAAAAACAATAAAGAAAAATGAGCTACTTTATTGAGCTATAAATGACGGTTTGACTGTTTTATTGTTTGTAATTCAACACAAATTAAACAAAAATAAACTATGATTTTGGCGTAAATATTTTCAATAGTGAATTGATTGTTAGGTGAAAATAGGATTCATCTTGCAATCCTTTTGCTGAAATATAAGCGCCTTGCAAAGTAGATATGATCAGTGTTACTGCTTCTAACGGTGCAAGAATATTAGAAATACTTCCATCAGAAATTCCCATTCTTATAAGATTTTCTAACGTTTGTTTCATTGTCAAAAATCCGCGTGTAACTTCTGCCGCTAAATGAGGATTTGTCATAATAGACCTATCTCGTGCCATTTGACCAACTAAACAGCCTCGTTGTATATTACGAGGTTTTAATAGCAAATTTGACAGTTTATTATAAGCATTTGTATCAGTATTTAGTACTGAAGCATTTATGCTTATTAACTGTTCTACATTATAAGTTATAGCATATAAAGCCAAATCTTCTTTACCGTTGAAATGGTGGTAAAGACTACCTTGTCCAACACCTGACCGCTTTAAAATATCTTTAGGGCTAGTATTTGCTAGACCTTTTTCTAATAAGAGATCAGCCATAGCAATAATGAGCTTTTCTCTGGAATTTTGTTTAGTTTTTTGTTCGTTATTCATATTGCTATAACTCAACACACCATCAATTGACGGTATATTTAATTAACTAATTATTTAATTTGTAAAATGGTATCCACCAAACGATTTGAAAATCCCCATTCATTGTCGTACCAGCTGACAACTTTGAGTAAAGTACCATCCATCACTTTAGTTAGCTTAGCATCAAAAATAGAGGAAGCTAGATTGCCAATAATATCAGAAGAAACAATTTCATCTTCTGTATAGGCAAGAATACCATCCATTTTTTTCAAGTTTACAGCTTTTTTGATAGTATCATTTACTAATTGTACTGTCACTTCTTTCTCTAGATTTAATGTAAGATCTATCATGGATCCAGTAATGACAGGAACACGCACCGAACCACCATCTAATTTGCCTTTTAATTCAGGAAAAACAAGTCCAATTGACTGCGCAGCACCAGTTGAAGTTGGAACAATATTTTGCGCTGCACTTCGTGCTCGCCTCATATCCCTATGCGGTGCGTCCTGAAGATTTTGATCCTGCGTATAAGCATGAATCGTTGTCATAAAACCTGATTTAATTCCAAAATTCTCATGTAACACCTTAACTAAAGGGGCTAAACAATTTGTTGTACATGAAGCATTAGAAATAATGTGGTGTTCATCTTTGTTATACAAGTGCTCATTCACCCCCTGAACAATAGTTAAATCGACATTTTTTGCTGGAGCAGAAATGAGCACTTTTTTAGCTCCAGCTTTAATATGAGACTGTGCTCTTGTGCCATCATTAAATACACCAGTTGATTCTAATACCACATCAACTTGATGTTTAGCCCATGGGAAAGCCTCAGGATCACGTTCTTGATATATCGCAATCTCTTGTTCGTCAATAATTAAGCAACCTTTTTTTACATCAATACTTTTAGCAAAACGTCCAAAAGTTGTGTCATATTTTAAAAGATGAGCGAGCTGATCAATTGAACCCAGATCATTGATCGCAACAATTTTTATGTCGTGTGAACAATCCTGCAATGCACGGACAAAACTACGCCCAATACGACCAAAACCATTAATTGCTACATTAGTCATTATTACCTCCAATTATATTAATAAAACATACTAATTGGTACGTTAACACAAAAACACCCTATATACTAATTAAAATTAAAATAATTAATAAATGCAAATAATTTAATGAAATTTATTTAATTTTACTTATACAAATAAATAGAATACTATAAATCAAAACATACCAATTGGTATGCAATTAAGTAAGGAAAAATTAAATGGATAAAAAAAATAATTATCGTTGGTTTGTGCTTGGAATTGGTGTTCTGGCACAAGCAACATTTGCGATGGGTTTTGCTGGCATACCCATTACTGGAATTTTAATGCGAGATGCTTATCATTTTTCATTATACGAACTTGGTTTCGTTTTAGGAGCAATGGGGTTAGGTGTTGCAGCTTCAGAGATAATTTGGGGGATCTTGACAGATAAATTAGGTGACAAGAAGGTTTTGATTCTTGGGTTATGGTCATCAGCTATAATGTATGCCTTAATCGCCATATCACTCACGCCAGAAGCTTCACTTGGTGGTGGTGTTAAATATTTACACTTGGGAGCAGCCCTAGTTGTAACAGGAGCTTTCAGCGGTAGTATTAACTCATCATCTGGCAGAACTGTGATGTCATGGTTTGATGATAGTGAACGTGGATTTGCTATGAGTGTTCGTCAAACCGCAATCCCAGTTGGCGGTGCGATTGGAACTGGACTACTGCCTTGGTTATCCTATTCATATGGATTTGAACTGATGTTTATTGTATTAGCTACCACAGGCTTTAGCGTTGGTCTTGTAGTTGTATTGTTTATCAACACTAAACAGAGTGAATCAAAATATACACCAAAATCAACCCTCACTATCCCCTCCCCACTAAAAACTGGGGCAGTTTGGAGGGTCGTTATGGCTGCGGGTTTTCTAACGGTACCTCAAATGGCAGTACTCACATTTGGCAGCATCTATATGCGTGATAACCTACATATTGATTTAGCATCAATTGCTATTATTCTTATTGGTGTTCAGATTGGCGGTGGGGTGCTCAGGATCTGGTCAGGTTACTATACAGACAAAGAAAAGAATCGTATTGCCTTATTAAAATATTACGCCATACTTGGTGGAATGGCATCTTTAATGCTTTGTTTAACGGTGAATAATACATATATGGGGATTATATTTATTGTGTTAACAGGTTTATTTGGCCATGCGTGGCACGGTATTGCTTATACCGAGGTAGCAGTGAAAGCGGGCATTGAACGTACGGGAACAGCCTTGGGTATGATTGGCACTACTGTATTTATCACTTCGTTTCTAACTCCTATTATTATTGCTGATATCGCCCATATCTACGGATGGCGAGCAGTATGGGGCACTGTAACCATTCTAACATTTGCTTCGCTATTGTGTTTTATTTCATTGGCAAAAAAGGAAATTAAACTTTAGTTTCTATTATTAGTTTAAATTAGTGATATGATGATGCGAAAGTAATTACTCACTATATGCAATACATAAATTACCTATAGTGATCCAAAAAACTTTGATAATGAATAGAGAAAGCCTTACGTATGCGAGATAAGATTTCATCAATAGAGAAAAAATTAAGTCTTTAAGAAAATCATTGAAAATATTTATTAAGATGACCTTATAAAAAAAACTCAGGTAGACTATTGATTTTATTTAATTTTTATTTTTTCTTTTTTAATAAAATCAAATAGTTATAGATTATTTTTCGTTTGTTAAGTTAAATTTTGTTTTTTATTTTTGCAAAGCGCTTTTGCTATTTATTAGAAAAAGCGCAAGCTTTTAAAATCTATTGTGCGTATCGTCTGGTCTTACACAGGACCTTGTTCTTTGGTTGAGTGTCCTCAGTTTAGGTTTAAATACAAAAAACTAAGGAGTGACACAAACAATAGAAGAGAAGCTTGTGGAGTAGTTAACAATACCATTCGACAAACCCACTGTGTACATATAGTAGCCTGTTCCTCCCATACTATCACTAGTCCAGTTGTACATGCTGTATTCAAAACCTGTATTAGTATAATACATCATGTTACCCCACTCTGTGGCTAATCCAGCCCCTATTCGTCGTTGGTAAGAACCATTATTAGAGGATGGCGGTACAGCTCCTTGCCAATCATTTCCCCAAGCAGAACTGTATGTATTAGTAAGATCCCTTATTTGTGGAATTCGATAACCTAAACTACTACACCAAGATACGCTATTAGAATAGATATCAAATCTAGTTCCTCCATTGACAAACCACTTTTGCAAAACAAATCCATATTTTACCACCACATTACCACTACTATCCTTGCCTTTTAATTCAAATTCTTTCGGTAAATTTGGGATTGTAATTGGATCTGGATTAGCACTATCCCATTGTGCTTTAGCCTCTGGGCCCGTTAGAGTAACACGCGTTACTGTTTCTGAACCATTAGGAATCCAACTATCGCTAGCGGTTGTCCTTGTCACCGTAGCGGTTATTCCTTCATGCGTGACTGGCTCCCAAGTCAACTGACTTGCATCTACTCCAACTATATTTAAATCAAAATACAAACCATCAGCACCCGTAGTCGGAAAATTTAACGCGTATGATACTGAATTGGTTGATTGAACTAGAAATCCCTTATCAGGGTTCCATTCGTAAGCTGGACCTGCGAAAATGTCTGTTCCTAATTGCAAATTCGGCCTTACGAAATTGACACCTACTGTAACCTTTGGTTTGATGTAATATGTTTCACTACCTTCTGTGAAGGTATTAGCTTTTGGTTCCCCGTATTGTGTGCTTAAAGATCCCCCTGTACTACTTAATTTTACTTTATAAGGTGCATTACTTATCGTTAATACTTCATTACGACTAACCGTTTGGTTATTTTTATCTGTGATACTAAGCGTTATACTTCCTTCTGCCATTACCCCGCCATCTTGGCCATCACCATCATCATCACCCCAATTACCTTGTGCGACTAAATCGCTAAGGTTCACAGAATTGGTTGATGTCGGTACTATCATGTCAATATTTTCAAAACTTTGACCTGATGCGGGTAGCTCAATGGGATTTGTTGATGATGAAGAATTGTTTTGCGGTGTGAGTGTACGACCATCTGATAACCTAATACTTAATAAGTCATCTGTTGTAGTCACTTTTGTAGTACCATCCTCAAAAGTTAAATAAGGTACAGTACCATTAATACGTTTAGAAGTCGTGGCCGATAATGCCTGCGATTCCAATGAATACGGCAATAATAGTAGTAGTGTCAATGAAAACGGAAATTTAGCAAGTGATTTCGATAAAAATTTTAAAGATAACTTTGATAAGATAAACAAGATTTGTGTAACACTACATCTAACTTGGTTATTTAATAAATTTAAGACATTGGCTTGCCTCTGCTTGTGTCTAAAATGATACTGCATTACGTTCCACCTGTCGATTAAGTTTATTGGTTTCTATATTAACCTTATAATTAAATTAACTAATTTTAAATTGGTGAAATTATAGACGTTTATGTAAATTTTTGCTAGTTTTTAGATAAATTTTGGTTAATTTTTGTCAAGAATAAGTGTTATTGTTTTGGCTTTATGACAGCTTTTAGGATACATTTTTTATTTAAAAACTTAGCAAGATTTCTGATATTTTGAGCTTTGAGAGTAACAAACCGCAACGGTAACATCATCCGATTTAGGCTATTTTATATCAAAATGATAAAACACTTAGCGCTATTACTATTAAACACTCTACCCAAGGCAAAAACACTCAGGTAGATTATTGATTTTATTGAATTTTTATTTATTTTTTTCCCGCTCAATTGCACGGTAGCCAATATCATGGCGATAAAAACAACCATGCCAATAGATGTCTTTGGCTTGCTGATAAGCACGTTGTTGAGCTTCAAGTACTGTGTTGCCAAGTGCAGTTACACATAATACTCGTCCCCCATTGGTGTAGACTCGCCCTTTTTCTAAACTAGTACCTGCATGGAAAATTTTGCAATCTTCGGTTGATTCTGCCGGTAGTCCAAGAATTATATCTTGGGTATGATATTCACCCGGGTAACCGCCTGCAGCTAGCACTACACCTAATGCGGATCTTGGATCCCATTTTGATTTGACCGTATCTAATTTGCCTTCTACCGCCGCTAAGCAAAGTTTGACCAAATCTGATTGCATTCGCATCATTATCGGCTGTGTTTCAGGATCGCCAAATCGGCAGTTGAATTCAATAACTTTGGGATTGCCGTTTTTGTCAATCATTAAGCCAGCATATAAAAAGCCGACATAGACGTTGCCTTCTTGCGCCATACCATTGACCGTTGGATAAATGATTTCATCCATTACCTTTGCAAAAACCGCATCAGTTACAACAGGAGCTGGCGAATACGCGCCCATGCCACCCGTGTTTAAACCTGTATCGCCATCGCCAACACGTTTATGATCTTGGCTAGTTGCCATTGGCTCTACATGTTTACCATCCACCATGACAATAAAGCTAGATTCTTCACCCTCGAGAAACTCTTCAATCACTACTCGGTGACCTGCATCACCAAAGGCATTTCCAGCTAACATATCACGAACGGCGTCTTCGGCCTCTTTTAGTGTCATGGCAACAATAACGCCTTTACCAGCCGCAAGTCCATCGGCTTTAATCACGATCGGTGCGCCCTTTTCACGGATATAAGCAATTGCTGGTTCCACTTCAGTAAAGTTTTGATATTCAGCTGTTGGAATTTTATGACGTGCTAAAAAATCTTTAGTAAAAGCTTTTGAGCCTTCAAGTTGAGCGGCCGATTTTGTTGGACCGAAGATTTTCAATCCTGCTTTTTGGAAGCTATCAACAATGCCAATAACCAGTGGTGCTTCAGGACCAACAATGGTCAAATCCACTTGCTGTTGCTGGGCAAAATTAAGCAGTCCACTCACATCGGTGACTTTGATATTAATATTTTCTAAACTTGGTTCCAGTGCAGTACCAGCATTGCCGGGGGCAACAAAAACTTTAGAAACCAATGGAGATTGTGCTACTTTCCAAGCAAGCGCATGTTCACGCCCACCATTACCAATTACTAATACTTTCATAAAAGATCCTTTTAAGATGCCTTTCATAATATAAAGATATATATAGATAACTCTTTTTAAAAACTAACAAAGTGATCACACAATTAATGCCTAAAATGACGCATTTTAGTAAAGATCATCGCGATATTGTGCTCATTTGCGGCTTGGATCACTTCATCATCTCGAATCGAGCCACCAGGTTGAATCACACAAGTCACACCTGCGGCTGCAGCGGCATCGACGCCATCTCTAAATGGGAAAAACGCATCTGAAGCAACAACTGATCCAGCAACGTTTAAATTTTCATCTTTAGCTTTAATTCCCGCTATCTTAGCAGAGTAAACACGACTCATCTGCCCTGCTCCAATACCAATTGTCATATTATCTTTTGCATAGACAATGGCATTTGACTTAACAAATTTTGCCACTTTCCAACAAAATAGCGCATCTGAAAGCTCTTGAGCAGTGGGGTTACGTTTGGTTACTACAGTTAATTCATTTGGCGATATCATACCTAGATCGCGATCTTGCACTAATAAACCGCCATTGACACGTTTAAAATCTAAACTTACTGATGCTGATGTTGACCACTCACCACATTCAAGTACACGCACATTTTTTTTAGCTTGAGTAATGGCTAAAGCTTCTTGGCTAACTGATGGGGCAATAATTACTTCTACAAATTGTTTATCAACAATGGCTTTTGCGGTATCTACATCAAGCTGTCGATTAAAGGCTATAATGCCACCAAAAGCTGAAGTTGGATCAGTTTTAAAGGCTTTTTCATAAGCATGTAAAATATTATCACTAACCGCTACACCACAAGGATTAGCATGTTTTACAATCACACATGCTGGCTCATCAAATGATTTTACACATTCAAGCGCAGCGTCTGTATCAGCAATATTGTTATAAGAAAGGGATTTACCTTGCAATTGGTTTGCTGTTGCAATCGAGGCTTCTTTGATATCTTGCTCAACATAAAAAGCCGCTTGCTGATGTGCGTTTTCACCGTAACGCATATTCTGTTTTTTAATGAATTGTAGATTTAAAGTTCGAGGAAACTCGCCCGATGGTTGATTGGTTTCACCCATGTAAGGTGGCACTAATTGCCCAAAATAGTTGGCTATCATACCATCATATTTGGCCGTATGTTCAAAGGCTTTAATTGCAAGGTTAAAACGATATTTAAATGAAAGGGAGTTTTGGTTACTATCCATCATATTGATGATATTTTCATAATCACCACAATCAACTACAATGGCAACATCTTTATGATTTTTGGCCGCAGATCGAACCATTGTCGGGCCACCAATGTCAATGTTTTCAACCGCATCATCTAACGTACAATCTGGTTTAGCGACAGTCTGTGCGAAGGGGTAAAGATTAACAACAACCATATCAATCGGTGCAATTTGGTGTTGTTGCATAATATCATCATCAATACCCCGTCGCCCTAAAATTGCCCCATGAATTTTAGGATGTAAGGTTTTAACTCGCCCGTCCATCATTTCAGGGAAACCAGTGTAATTTGATACTTCAATAACAGGTATTTGGTTTTCCATTAATAATTTTGCTGTCCCCCCAGTCGAAAGGAGTTCCACATTACGTTCTGATAAGGCTTTTGCAAATTCTAAAATACCGGTTTTGTCGGACACACTAAGTAAAGCACGACGGATAGGACGAAACTGCTGCATGAAAGGCTCCGAAATTGATATCTACAATCTAAGTATTGAGCCAACATTATATATAAATTAAAGATAGAAGTTTAGTGTTAACTTATCAAAAACGATCAAAGTAGTTGAATGATAATATTTGACTTTATTTCGCTTTTGACAAATCAGCTATATTTTATTCTTGACAAAATACCTAACACTTCCGCTTCCAAAATGCTTGTTTGACGTGTTACGCTCGCTTATTTGTCGGCATATTTTGACGACGTATAAATGGTTATATTAACCTTTTAACGTTATAAAGATAGGTCTATTTTTCGTTTTACATAACTCAGGTAGTATATTGATTTTATATTTTTCCCAAAAGATAGATTGTTGTAATACTGTTACTTTTGGATACATCAGTAGTAGAAAATTTACAACATTTTGGTTGAATAAAACCCTAGACTAGCTAGGGTATTAATTAAGTTTATTGATTTAAATATTTAACTATTAATTCTTCGCTTTATATTCAGCATAATATTCTTCTGCTAATTTACGCATTGATAATCCAATTGCGGCATATTGATATTCATTTAAGTTTGCTAACGATGCTCGAGCAGAAGGATGTTGTACAGCAAATCCCTTACCCGGTAGTAGTACAACACCTGCTTCATCAGCAATTCTGAATAACATTTCAGATGGATTTTTATTTTTTAGGATCCATTTAGCAAATTTATCGTCATATAATTCTCGGCAAATATGTTCAAGATCCACTAGAGTGTAATAATCTACACTGTTTTCATCGGTTTGATGTTTAAGACCTAAATGTTGATAAAGTGATATTGCACGGCGTCGAATTAACGATTTTAATGCTGTTTTATAACTTTGATCGCTATCCATCATTTCACATAATGCAAATAATACCATTTGTACTTGCTGTGGTGTTGATAGTCCAGCAGTATGGTTTAATGCAACCGCACGACTATCGGCTACTAAGCGGTCTATAAATTTTAGATTTTCAGGGTCAGTAACAATTGAGCTATATCGTTTATTTAAGATCTGTTTGGTTTTGCTTGGTAACGCTTTAATGGCTTTATCTATTACATTATCATGTGCTGTTGCAATAACACCTAAACGCCAACCTGTAGCACCAAAATATTTAGAGAATGAATAAACTAAAATAGTATTTTGAGGGCAAATTGCAAATAAAGATTGGAAGTCATCAGCAAATGTGCCATAAACGTCATCAGTCAAAATGATCAATTCAGGACGTTTTTTAACAATCTCAGCAATGATTTTTAAACTTTTGTCATCAATTTTAACTGATGGTGGATTTGAAGGATTAACAACAAAAAAGGCTTTAATTGCTGGATCTTCTAATTTACGCAATTCTGACTCAGGATACTGCCAATTTGAGTTAGGATCAGAATTAATTAATACCTCAACTAATTGGTAATCGTTAAGTTCAGGAATTTCGAGATAAGGCGTGAATATAGGTGCGCCAATGGCAATTTTGTCACCTTTTTGGATTAATCCATTTTCTTTCATTGAGTTAAAAATATAAGCCATGGCAGCTGTGCCACCTTCAACAGCAAATAAATCTATATCATTACGATCCAGATATTGAGCACCCATTTGTTGTAAAACATATGCTTTAACCACATCTTCACTAAAATGTAGCATTCTATCTGGTACTGGATAATTACATCCTAAAATACCTTCTACCATTTCTTGTAAAAAGGCGTTTTCGTCAAGCCCTAGTTGATCACGAATATAAGAAAATGCCTTACCTAAAAAGGCAACACCAGGAGTGTTGTAATTTTGGCAAATAAAATGTTCAAAGCGTCCGGTTAGTCCTGCTTTAATTGGCATGCCACCGATACCTTCATTTAAATATGAAAATGACATTTCGGATTCTTGGGTTGCAAATACACCTAATTGGAAAAAAGCTTGACGAGGCCAAGTAGCAAGAAAGTTGGGATTACCTCTACCTGCATTTAACATTACTCGATCAGTATGACTTTGTGCCAGTTTAATTAAGTTATCTTTTAATTCAAAAGGACTTAAATTAGCATATTGACTGTATTCTGTTTTGTTTTTCATACATTTGTATCCTTAATTTGATGGATCAATTAAACAAAAGCAACAACTAATGGTCCTAATAAAGTTAGGAAAACATTAGCTAAAGCATAAGTAATGGCAAAAGAGTTGGTTGGTGTTGAGTTACCGGCTTTATTTAGCACTTCACCAAAAGCAGGATTAGCGCTACGCGAACCCGCTAAAGCACCGGCAAACACCGCTACATTTTTATAGCCTAATACATATTTACCAAAATAAATGGCAAGTAACATTGGCAATAAAGTAACAACAACACCAATTAAAAATAGGGATAAACCTTGTTCTTTAATAGTATTAATCGCTTGAAGGCCAGAACTTAAACCAACAACCGCCACAAAACCAGCCAAGCCAAAATCTTTTAAAAGTTGCACAGCACCAGTTGGTATGTTACCGATAGTTTGATGAACAGAGCGATACCAGCCGAATAATAATCCCGATAAAAGTGCACCGCCGCCAGCTCCTAATGTAATAGGAATATCACTAACACGTATAACGATTAAACCAATAATAAGACCAACAACAAGCCCTAAACCATGAAATATCCAGTCAGTTTTTTCACTTTTAGTGATTGGAGCACCAATTTTATCCACAACACGACGAAGATCACCATCAGCACCATAAATAGTAATAACATCACCAAGTTTTAAATTAATATCGTTAGTAAGAGGAAGGGATTGTCCATCACGATGAATAGCCAAAAGGTATATTCCATGTTTTAATTTCATAACTTCGTCAGATTGAAGTACTTGAGTAAGATTTTGATCCACATAACGGCTATTACGCATTTCAACATCTAGTTTGTTCATCACTACATCCATACCTGATGCTGAATTTACTTCGCTACCAAGTAGATCTTGTGCTTTAATCATAGCGTCACGATGACCCACAACCAGAATGATATCTTTTGACTTTAATACTGTTTCAGGGGTTGCTTCTATTACTTTATTGCCACGTTTAATACGTTCAATACTGATACCATTTACAGTCTGTTCAATATGGGAAACAGTTTGGTTGATTTTGTTGGTAATACGATACAAACGACCACTAATATCAGATAAAGCTAAATTTTGATCATTGCCCAATAAGAGCGAACCATGAAGCTGTTCTGCTTGTGCTTTAATTGCATCATCGCCAATATCTTTACCCATTATTTTTGGTAGAATATTGACACACACTATAATGGCACCTAGTGAACCAAATATATAAGTCACTGCATAACCAATAGTGACATTAGCTTGCATTTTACTTAATTCTTCAGCACTTAATCCAAGCTGACTTAATGCATCAGAGGCTGTGCCCATAATGGCAGATTGGGTCAATCCTCCTGCAGCTAAACCAGCAGCAAGGCCTTTGTCTAAATTGAATATTTTAGCTAAAATTACAACAGTCACAAAGCTTGCGACAGCAATAAATAATGCTAAGAATATTTCGCGTAATGTTTTCACGCCTAGTGAACGGAAAAACTGAGGACCACTTTCATAGCCCACAGCATAAATAAATAGTGCAAAGAGAATCGACTTAACCCCAGCATCAATAGTAACGCCAAAAACACTTAAAGCAACAGCGACAAGTAACGAACCGGCAACACCACCGAGTTGGAATTTACCCATTCGAATGCCACCAATTAAATACCCTAAACTTAACGATAAAAATAATAGAATTTCTGGGGAGTGTTTAAGTCCATCTAAAACCCAATTTGAAAGCCATTGAAACATATTAATTGTCCTCAAGGAGAAACATAAAGAAATGCGATTAAAGAAAGAGTTTATCCATTAATTTTCATGGACTGTTTATATATTAAACCCATTTAGAATAATGGATATTCAGTTTTGACAATTAATGCTATCGTTAAAAATTAATCAGTTGCTGATAAACTTTTACGTCAAAAGTGAGCTTAATTTATGATTTTTGAATTTTAGGTCTAAGAGGATATAAGTATTTGCTAAACAAAAAAGGGCTATTACAGCCCGTTTTCTTGTCTGAAAAACAATCTTTCTACACTTTTCATCACGTTCTTCGAAATTCTTTCCGATAGCTTTTGCCTACGTTGATAGCAGACTGAGATAATTTTATGTGTTTCTAAGTGAGATAAAATAAAGTCATCACTTGTACTGATTTCGTCAACTAAGCCTTTATTTTTAGCTTGTTTTGCAAACCAGTGTTCGCCTGTTGCAACTTGTTCGATATCAACATTTGGGCGATACTCTTTAACAAAGTCTTTAAATAAAAGATGAGTTTCTTCTAATTCTTGTTTGAATTTTTGACGTCCTTCTTCGGTATTTTCACCAAACATCGTCAATGTACGCTTATACGCACCTGCCGTTTGTAATTCAATATCTACATCATGTTTTTTGAGTAAGCGGTTAAAATTAGGGATCTGCGCAACCACACCAATTGAACCCACAATTGCAAATGGTGCTGCCACAATTTTGTTAGCGGTACAAGCCATCATATATCCCCCACTTGCCGCAACTTTATCAACCACTACAGTGAAAGGTATATCACGCTGTCTAAACCGTAATAATTGCGATGCAGCAAGACCATAACCGTGAACCACGCCACCTGGACTTTCAAGCTTAATGACAACTTTATCTTCAGGCTTAATAACAGCTAACACAGCAGTGATTTCTTGGCGTAATTCTTCAACTTCGTGTGCATCCATGCTGCCATTGAAAGATAATACAAATAATTTAGGTTTAACTTGTTGGTTTGTATTACTTTCTACTGGTTTCGCTACATTATCTGAATCTGCCGAAGTTTGTTCGGCAGATTTTTCTTGATTTTTAGCTTGTTTCTTTTTTTGTTTAGCTGCTAATTTCGCTTGCTTTCTCTCATTTTTTTTCTGTTTTTTAAGATCTTTCATAAACAGCTTAGCTTCTAACTCGTCCATGCTTGACATTAACATGTCGTCTTTAACTTGTTCATATTCTTGGCTAATATCTTTAACCGATAACCGCCCTGCCACCGTTGCTGATTTACGGCGTTGGCTTAATATAAAAACAAGTACAGCTAAAATTGCTATAACAACTGTTGCTGTTTCAGCTAAAAAAAGTGAATACTCAGAAAACCAATTCATTTAATTATTATCCTTTAATGAAATATATGTTGATTGAATAGATTTAGTAATTATAACAAGATAATTGCGAATTGTGCCGAAAAACGATAAAGATAAAATTGTCGCTTTATTCGGCAAATCAAATTATTTATACTGATAACCCAAATTACTGTTAGATGAGAATTAATATGCCATTACATCCAATTACCGAAATAGCTAAACAATGCAACATTCCAGAAGAATTTGTCCTGCCTTACGGCAAGCATGTGGCAAAAGTTGATCTATCCATTCTTAAAACCAAACCAAACAAACCTAACGGTAAATTGGTATTAGTTACTGCTATCACGCCGACGCCACTTGGTGAGGGTAAAACAGTTAATACTATCGGGCTAAGTGAGGGCTTAAATTATATTGGTAAGTCCGCAATCGCTTGTATCCGTCAACCAAGTTTAGGTCCTGTATTTGGTGTTAAAGGTGGTGCTGCTGGCGGTGGTAAGGCCGAGGTTTTGCCAATGGAAACATTAAATCTACACTTAACTGGTGACATTCATGCCATTACTGCCGCACATGATTTAGCTTCTGCTGCTTTAGATTCAAGGCTTTATCATGAAGAACGTTTAGGTGATGAATTTACTGCACAAACAGGTTTACCGCGTTTAAACATTGATGTAAATCGCATTGTGTGGAAGCGAGTGATAGATCATAACGATCGTGCGCTTCGTAAAATAACTGTCGGTGTTGGTGGTGGCGTTAATGGTGTTACACGCCAAGATGGATTTGAAATTACCGCAGCGTCAGAACTCATGGCAATTTTAGCCTTAGCTTCAGATTTACATGATATGCGTGCTCGTATTGGTCGTATTATTCTTGCTTATAATACGCAAGGCGAAGCCATTACCGCAGAACAACTTGAAGTTGCTGGCGCCATGACTGTGTTACTTAAAAATGCGATTAATCCAAACCTAATGCAAACTGTTGAAAATACACCGGTACTTATTCATGCTGGGCCTTTTGCTAATATTGCTCATGGTAACTCATCTGTCATTGCCGATCGCATTGCTTTACAACTTGCTGATTATGTCGTGACTGAAGCGGGCTTTGGTTCGGATATGGGTATGGAAAAATTCTTTAATATCAAATATCGCCAAGCTGGCATTAAAGCTTCATGTGTAGTGCTTGTTGCAACAGTTCGTAGTTTAAAATCTAACAGTGGTAAATATAATATTAAACCAGGGCAAGCAATTCCAAAAGAAATTTCTGAGTCAAACGTTGAATTACTTAAAATTGGTGCTGCCAATTTAGCATGGCATATCAACAATGCCAAAAGCTATGGATTACAAGTAATTGTCGCTATTAATCGCTTTCCACATGACAGTGAAGAAGAATTAGCGTTTTTACAAAAATATGCGATTGAACATGGCGCATTTGCCTGTGAAGTTAGTGAAGTCTTCACTCAAGGCGGTAAAGGCGCTGAAAAATTAGCAAAACATGTTATTAAGGCATGTGACATGCCAAGTGAAATCAAATTGCCTTATCCTGATAATATGCCACTCGCAGATAAGATTCAAACCATGGTAAAAAAATATGGTGCTAACAAAGCTAATTTATCAGCCACTGCACTGGAAAACATCAAAGAGATCGAAGAATTAAAACTGGATCATTTGCCACTTTGTATTGCTAAAACACCAATGTCAATTAGTGCCGATGCTAACTTAAAAAATGTACCAACTAATTTTGACGTTGATATCAGCCATTTGGCTATTTCAGCAGGGGCTGGCTTTATTCGTGTTTACGCTGGAAATGTGATGACCATGCCAGGGCTTGGTACTAATCCTGCTTATAGGCATATTGATATTGACAAGGATGGTAATATTGTAGGTTTAAGTTAATGCAAGAAGTAATTATGCAAACCCAAGAACAATATAAAGCATTTATTGACGAAGAAAACTGTATTGGTTGTGGCAAATGCATTCGTGTTTGCCCAACCGATGCTATAGTGGGCAGTAAGCAAGTGCTGCACACTATTTTGCCACAGTTATGTACTTCGTGTAGTAATTGTATTAATACCTGTCCAACAGACTGTATTACATTAAGCACTTTAGGCACTGTATTAAGTGAATCAGAAGAGTTAGCGCTAACTGAGAAAAAGCAACGGCGATTAAATCACAACCAATTGGTGCCACCAACAATTTTGTTTCCTCGTGTCACACCGATGGCAAACAAAACTAGCACATCGAACGACCGAAAACAGTCTATCGCCGATGCCATTGCTAGAGTAAAAGCTAAAAAAAACCTCGCTAAATAGCGAGGTTTTCATATTACGATAGAACTAATATTAATTAGTCTTTGTTACCACTTCTAAATGCACGTTTTCGGTCATTTTCCGTCAAATGACGTTTACGAAGACGGATTGATAACGGTGTTACTTCAACTAATTCATCATCGTCAATAAACTCTAACGCTTGTTCCAATGACATTTTAATTGGTGGTGAAAGTGTTGTTGCTTCGTCGGTACCTGATGCTCGCATATTAGTCAATTTTTTACCCGTTAAACAGTTAACAGTTAAATCGTTTGAACGAGTATGTATACCAATGATTTGCCCTTCATATACTTCAGCACCATGGCCTAGGAATAACTTACCACGATCTTGTAAACCATATAACGCATATGCCAATGCTTTACCTGTACCGTTAGAAATCATTACGCCATTATTACGCTGACCAATTTCGCCTGGGCGAATATCATCATAATGACTAAATGTAGAATAAAGTAAACCTGTACCTGAAGTCATAGTCATAAATTCAGTTCTGAAACCGATAAGTCCACGACTTGGAATGACATAATCTAAACGCACACGACCTTTACCATCTGGTAACATGTTGGTTAGATCACCTTTGCGTAAACCAAGAGCTTCCATTACTGAACCTTGATGTTGTTCTTCAATATCAAGGGTAACTTGCTCGAATGGCTCTTGTTTTTTACCGTCAATTTCTCTAAAAATAACTTTAGGACGAGAAACTCCTAACTCATAACCCTCACGGCGCATATTTTCAATGAGTACTGATAAATGCAATTCACCACGACCTGATACTCTAAACGCATCTGGATCTGGAGTTTCTTCAACGCGCAACGCAACATTATGTACAAGCTCTTTATTTAAACGCTCAAGAATTTGTCGAGATGTTACATATTTACCTTCTTTACCAGCAAATGGTGAGCTATTAACATTAAAGAACATAGTTACTGTTGGTTCATCAACAGTTAATGCCGGCAGAGCTTCAACGCAACTATTATCACAAATCGTGTCAGAGATACCGAGTTCACCAAGACCAGTTAATGCAATAATATCACCCGCTTCGGCAACTTCAGCTTCATAACGTTGTAGCCCTAAATGACCTAGTACTTGCCCTACTTTACCTGTACGTTTGTTACCTTCACTATCAACTATAGTCACTTGTTGATTTGGTTTAACACGACCACGTTTAATACGACCAATACCAATAACGCCAACATAATTATTATAATCAAGTTGAGAAATTTGCATTTGGAATGGACCATCTAAATCCACTTTTGGTGGTTCAACATGTTTAACAATCGCTTCAAATAGTGGCGTCATATCTTCAGCCATATTTTCATGATCTAAGCCCGCAATACCCATTAATGCAGAAGCATAAACAATAGGGAAATCTAGCTGTTCATCAGTAGCTCCTAAATTAACAAACAGATCAAACACTTGGTCAACCACCCAATCAGGGCGAGCTCCTGGTCGGTCTACTTTATTGATAACCACAATCGGTTTTAAACCATAAGCAAATGCTTTTTGCGTTACAAAACGTGTTTGAGGCATTGGTCCATCCATTGCATCAACGAGCAATAATACAGAATCAACCATAGACATAACACGTTCAACTTCACCGCCAAAATCAGCATGTCCTGGGGTATCAACGATATTAATTCGGTAACCATTCCAATCAATAGCGGTATTTTTAGCTAAAATGGTAATACCTCGCTCTTTTTCGAGCGCATTAGAGTCCATGATGCGTTCGTTATCGTCACCACGTAGATTATCTAGCGTACCTGACTGTTTTAATAACTTATCAACCAATGTCGTTTTACCATGGTCAACGTGAGCAATAATGGCAATATTTCTTAAATTTTCAATCACAATTAAAATTCCAATTAGGAGACAGATTCTATAGGCGCAGTATTGTACACCTTTTTAGCCGAAATGTTGATCTATATCACAAAGTTTCTTTAAAAGAAGTTGAACACTTGATATCTCTAGAAAAATATCAATTTATTTGTAAAAAAGTTTCAGGTAACTATACGTTTAAGTATAAAACTGTTTGGCAAATTCATCTACCTTTGCCCAATCTGTATATTCAATAACTGGTTTTGTTACATCAGTATCACCTTTCCCTAACCACATAATAAAGCGGATCATATTGCGATCAAACCAATTATATTGAGGATAATAAAGCGCACCAGCAAAAACAGCAGTAAAAGCTGGTTTCCATGCTATTTTAGCTAAAAACTTTTTGGTATATAAATTTGTTTCTGGTGTATTTTTGTTGGGTTTTCTTGCCACCATATTTACCCCAAAAAATCCAGACTTCATTCTATTTAACTGCTGATAATTCTTATTTATAAACTTTTTCATTAATTTGCTATAAAATCCATAGCGAATGGAACTTCCCAATAAGGCTGCTTGGTATTGCGTCAAATCGATTTTAGTATCAGGTAACAGTTCAATAACATCACAATCACATCGACCATTAAGTCTTGTTTTTATACGTTGCATAATCTTAAATGTCTGTTTTTCATGTGTGGTATAGAGTAATAAAACTTTTATAGCGGAATTCATAACTTGCTGCCTCTTTTGTTAAACTCTTTGGTAAATATCAATTTTACTTTTTTTATGATAAAAATTAAAAGATTGGGGATGATTTCATTAAAAATTTTGATTATAGTGTTACGCTAATTCAACCAGATCGGAACCAATTATGGCAATTTCACCACCAAAGCTAAGTGCAATTATTTTGGCGGCAGGAAAAGGCACACGGATGCATTCCAACCTACCTAAAGTTTTACATAAAATTGGCGCCAAGCCGATGTTACAACATGTGATTGATACAGTTCAACAACTTAATACAAATCGCATCAATATTGTTTATGGACATGGCAAACAACAGCTTAAAGATGCGCTTAAAGAGCAACATGTGCAACTGGTATATCAGGCTGAACAACTAGGTACTGGTCATGCAGTGCAACAAGCTATCCCTTACATTCAAGATGACGAAGATATCTTAATTTTATATGGCGACACTCCCCTTATATCGGCTCAAACACTACAAACTTTAATTGCCAGTAAACCCCAGCAAGGTATCGCTTTATTAACTGTTATTCTTGAAGAGCCAACAGGTTATGGTCGAATAGAACGCAAAAATGGCAAAGTTGTTGCTATTATTGAACAAAAAGATGCTACACCAGAACAACAAAAAATCAACGAAATTAACACAGGCATAATGCTAGTTAACGGAAAATTATTGAAAAGTTGGTTATTACGTTTAACCAATAATAATGCGCAAAAAGAGTTCTACTTAACCGATATTATTGCTTTTGCTTACCAAGATGGTTATGAAATCTTAACCTCGCACCCAGTTCAACAATTTGAAGTTGAAGGTGTTAATAATCGCCTACAATTGGCAATGTTAGAAAGACAATATCAACACCTGCAAGCTCAAAATTTATTACTAGCTGGTGTAACACTGCTTGATCCAAATCGCTTTGACTTACGAGGCACACTATCGCATGGTAAAGATGTTACGATTGATTGTAATGTAATTATTGAAGGAAATGTCAAACTAGGCAATAACGTATTTATTGGTGCAGGCTGTGTCTTAAAAAATTGCTCAATTGATGACAATTCAACAATCAGTCCGTATAGCATTATTGAAGATTCAACTATCGCTAAACAGTGCACTATCGGACCTTTCGCCCGTCTACGACCTGGTTCACAGCTTGACGAACAAGCCCATGTTGGCAACTTTGTTGAATTAAAAAAAGCACATCTAGGCCAAGCAAGCAAAGCCGGACACTTAAGCTATCTTGGCGATAGCGAAATTGGTAGTAACGTCAACATAGGTGCAGGCACCATCACCTGTAATTATGACGGTGCAAATAAATTTAAAACTATTATTGAAGATGATGTGTTTATCGGTTCTGATACGCAATTAATTGCACCTGTAAAAGTGGGTAAAGGGGCAACTATTGCAGCAGGGACAACGGTTACTAATAACGTGAATGAGAACGAATTGGTCGTAAGCCGAGTAAAACAAAAACAACTTACAGGTTGGAAACGACCAACAAAGTTAACTAACGAGGAATAAGATATGTGTGGTATTGTGGGTGCTATCGCCAAACGTGATGTTGCTGAAATATTATTAGAAGGTTTAAAACGATTAGAATATCGTGGTTATGACTCGGCAGGACTGGCTATTATTTCATCACAAGGTGAATTACAACGCGTTCGCCGTGTTGGCAAAGTACAAGCACTTAAAGATGCCATTGAACAGCATCCACTAGAAGGATCTACAGGAATTGCTCATACTCGCTGGGCAACTCATGGTGAACCAGCTGAACACAATGCTCATCCACATGTATCTGGTTTTATTGCCGTTGTGCATAATGGAATTATCGAAAATTTTGAACCACTACGTGAAAAGCTGATCTCCAAAGGTTATCAATTTCGTTCAGAAACGGATACTGAAGTTATTGCTCACTTAATTCATAACATTATATCAACAGAAGATTGTTCCTTATTTGACGCTGTACAAAAAGCTATTCCGCAACTACGAGGGGCTTACGGTACAGTCATTATGGACACTCGCAATCCAGATATACTTGTTGCGGCACGTTCAGGCAGTCCTTTAGTTATAGGTTGTGGTGTAGGTGAGAACTTTATCGCATCCGATCAATTAGCACTATTACCCGTCACTCGCCAATTCATCTATTTGGAAGAAGGTGATATCGCACTTATCACTCACCGAAAAGTAACAATCTTAGACAAAAATCATCAAGAAGTAGCAAGACCATGTTTAGAATCTGATGCAAAGTATGATGCGGGTAGTAAAGCAGGCTACAGCCATTACATGCAAAAAGAGATCTACGAACAACCTAATGCAATAAAAAATACGCTTGAAGGCCGCATGGTACATGGTAAAGTTGATTTGTCCGAACTTGGTGATGAAGCCAAAGCCATCCTTAAACAGGTTGAGCATGTTCAAATTGTTGCCTGTGGTACTGCTTATAATGCAGGTATGGTTGCACGTTATTGGTTTGAAGCTTTAGCAGGAATTCCTTGTGATGTCGAGATTGCATCAGAATTCCGTTATCGAAATCCAGCTCGTCGCAAAAATAGCTTATTTATCACCCTTTCACAATCTGGTGAAACGGCTGACACACTCGCTGCATTGCGATTAGCCAAAGAAAATAATTACCTAAGCACCCTTGCTATCTGTAATGTGGCAGCCTCAACACTCGTGCGCGAAGCAGATTTAGTTCTATTAACTAAGGCGGGGGTTGAAATCGGTGTTGCGTCAACTAAAGCCTTTACCACACAATTAACGGTTTTATTGCTACTAGTTGCTAAATTAGGGCGCATAAATAATATGGCTGAAAGTACTGAGCAGGCTATTGTGCATGCACTACAAGTCCTACCAAACCGCATTGAACAGGTGCTAACAGCAGAACCTCAAATAAAAAAACTAGCTAGTCATTTTGTGGATAAACATCATGCGCTATTCTTAGGTCGAGGTGATGAGTATCCAATCGCTATGGAAGCTTCGCTAAAGCTCAAAGAAATATCTTATATTCACGCTGAAGCCTATGCTGCTGGTGAACTCAAACATGGTCCACTTGCATTAATTGATGCTGATATGCCAGTGATTGTTATGGCACCAACCAACGAAATGCTAGAAAAATTAAAATCTAATATAGAAGAAGTTCGAGCGCGTGGCGGTCAACTGTATGTTTTTGCCCAAGAAGATTCGGAATTTGTTAGTGATGACACCATGCACATTATAAACCTACCCCATATTGAAGAGCTTACTGCACCAATATATTACACAGTACCTACACAACTACTTGCGTATCATGTTGCTTTGATCAAAGGAACCGATGTCGATCAGCCTCGTAATTTAGCAAAATCGGTAACGGTAGAATAGATACGCAAACAACTTACTATTTTTATTTAACTGTGTTGTTATACTTATAGTGTAAATATTTTGTAAATACCCCAAATTTAGTACACAACTCACGTAGAAAATCATGCTGCTTGTTTTAGTGTTTTATACTCAATCGGTGTCATGTTATTTAATGCCTCATGTGGTCTTTCGGTATTATAAATCATTAACCATTCTTCGGTTATTCTCCTTGCTTGTGCTAAGTTGTTAAAAAGATATAAATCGAGTACTTCAGTACGATAGGTACGATTAAATCGTTCAATATAGCCATTTTGATAAGGGCTACCGGGCTGGATATAATCAATGGTTATATCATGTGATTTAGCCCAGTTTATAAAGGTTTTTCCTGTAAATTCTGGCCCATTATCGACCCGTATTTTTAATGGATACCCATGATATTCAGCCAGTTTATCTAAGTAACGGGTAATCCTTCCTGCTGGTAAGCTTACTGCAATATCAATACCTAGCGCTTCACGATTAAAGTCATCGATAACATTGAATGTCCTAAAGCGACGTTGATTACGACTACTGTCACTCATAAAATCCATTGACCAGCATTCACCTTGTTTATTGGGTGCTGATAGTCTTTCAGGGCTTCGTGGAGGAATGCGCTGTTTACGCTTTATCCTGAGATTAAGCTTTAATTCACAATACACCCGATATACCCGTTTATGATTCCATTTATAGCCGAGCTTTTTGATACGATTAAAGCATTTAGGAAAGCCCCAGCGTAAATGCCGGTCTGTGATAGCATTCAACACCGAAACAATCACCGAATCATCCTGTAACTTAGGTTGATAATAGTAAGCACAACGGCTTAAGCCAACAATGGCACAACCCATAGCAATAGTAACTGAATGATTTTGTTGTAGTTGCTGTGCCCACGTTTTACGTGCCTTTGTGGGCACTAAAGCTTTTTTATGATTTCTTCCTGCAGCTGGGATTTTAAACTCAGTTCGGAAAACATCTGCTTAAGCTTGCGGTTTTCAGCCTCCAGCTCCTTTAAGCGTTTGATATCCGAAGTTTCCATTCCGCCGTATTTTTCTCGCCATTTATAGAAAGTTGAATTACCCATGCCATATTTACGGCACAGTTCTTTAACCGGAATACCCGCTTCAGCCTCTTTTAAAATAGCCACGATTTGATGTTCAGTCATTTTTTCATAATTAAATCCCCTTTTCTTTTATCATAGAGAATTTTCTACTTTTTTGCTGTACTATTTTAGGGGATAGTTACAACCCCATTTTAAGAAGTTCATTAACAGATTGTCTCATAAAAGATCCTTACCATGTTTTCATTAATTTTATAAAACCATTTTGTAGCACTAAAAATATATATAATAGTCTCCTGAAGATGATGTTTACCAATCAAATTGGTATAAATAATTCACTGAATAGCTACGTTTTATTTGCAATACTCACCGTTATCAATAAAAGAAAACAATAATTTTGAGATATCTAATTTAATTAACATGTTAAACAACATTCGTCCAAGCAAATAAAAAGGACTCCATATTATCTCAATCAAAGTCTAAAAACGAATCACTTTCATAATAAAACATGTAAAAACTAAATAATTAATTTTTATAAAATTTTTGCTATAAGTTATGTGCGTAGATTTACATATTCCTCAAAAAAACTGTTGAATGACGGTGCGAGAACATTTGATATTTTTCTTGAAAAAAGATCATAATTAACTATTGTTCCATAAGTATTTCTTCCACAATCAACACACCAACATACATCATCATCTCTAAAGTAAATAACAGCCATATCTAATGGTAACGCGTATTCATTTCTACATAGGCAAGTATCATAATAAATAGCGCCTCCTGACTCAACCAAAGCATCATTATCAACTATACCTGACAATTCTTCTCCAACAAGCCCTCCACCACCAACTAATAAAATAAATTCTTTTAACTCGTTTGGTAACGACAATTTTAAATTATTTTCAAGTATATTAATTTGTGATTCATCACAAGCTCCAAGCCAATACACTTCATCTTGAGCCTCATGATTTAAACGCATAACAAGATTTTTAATACTACTCATATAATTACCCTACCTAAAATCGAATACTTTCAATTTCCAATATCCTTTTCTAAATTTATGATACTGCCTATCTAGTCATTTATTTTTGGTTAAATAGATGAATTCACTGTTTTTGAAGTACCTAGATTAATATCTGAAGAATTTTATATAACTTACAACTAAAGCCAACCTACTAATATCATACTGATACAAATTAATCCCACTCAACAACCAATCAAATCTAGCTAAATAAAATTACCTATGCTCAGCTCATAATACTTAAAAGTATTGTAATGCAGGCTGGTTTATCCGTCTAAATATTGTCCATGATACCTGAAATTTTGCTCTATTAATTGGTGTTCAATTTTCTGAATCCATTTACCCATAATTGATAACTGCATTACCCTTGTCTACGCCGTCTAGCTGCTAAGATTTAATACATTAAATAAAATGGGCTAAGCAATTTATTAGAGATAATTAATTTTTTTATTAAGTTATAATAATAATTATATTGGAAATTTTTTATTTTTATAGGTTGACCACAAGTGCGTGATAGCCCAATTTTTATATTTCTTAGCAATAAAACTCTTAGCTATTATCTCAATATCATCAGAAATTCGGGAAGATATTTCAAAATTATTAATTATTTTAAAAGATTGTTTAAAAGCCTTTTCTCGTAACATATTAATAAATTTCACTTCATTCGCATTAAAGTCACACATTTTCAAAGAATTAAAAACATTCATCCACTGATAATCAAATTCGGATTCATCTCTTAAATCCAATGCATTATCAACGTCTAATAATTTTAAAAAATTGAAATTTGTTGAAGTAGATAAATAGTCATCAATTTCGATAAGATTTTTGTCATTCATTTCATTAATCCTAGTTCTTTAAACCAACTTTTCATGAAATTAGCAACTTTAGAGTATGTTACAAAAATACTCAAATTATAAATTTGGGATTAACTTTAATATCATCTAGGCCTGAATATGCTCTATGATATGCATCAAACAATTTTTACTGAAACTATAAAATCGTTTTGTAATGGTTAAATAACATTTCTTTCCGCATTATAAGCGACAGTAGCAAACTCGGGTACTTTTTGCTTAAAGAATAAAGCTGATCTAGCCTTAAAATTTCCCCTTACAGTCAACAATCTGATGTTTTTTCGATACGTAGGGCTAGGGCGTTATAAAGGTGGTACAAGGATAGCACTGGTGGTCTGTTTGCTTTTTTATAAGATTTAGAAAATCAACATGTTATTTTTCTTTATAACATCAATTAAGACATTCTACTCAGATTATTTTTAATAAAGCCTGCAATCTGAGCGTGGTTCAATTTCTCTTCTACCAATTTTACTTACTTTTTCTAAGATCAAATCATAGCAATAAAAAATATCCTCATTTTTTTTTAAAATTACTCCCTCCAGACAGACTTTATATATTCCTTTAGGAATATCGGTATTATTCCAACCAGTATATTCTTCCCACTCCCAAAAAACTGACATATCAGCAATATATAAATCTCCAGTAACATTAAGATAAAAATATTTATCACTGAATATAATGGATCTATTCTCATTACAAGGAGTTTCATTTAAAAACAAACGAACAACGTAGCCACCATCATCAATACCCATGATAGGTAAGGCAATTCCTTCATCAAGCACAGAATCACCTTTGCCTGTTGTAGTAAATTCTTCAAGAATATTTTCTCCATTATTTATTTTTCCCCCAAAGGGGATAAATATCCCATTAAAATCTACATCAACGTATATTGTCTTAACCACTTTTACCCCTTGTAATTTTACACGATTGTTTATTATTAAACCATTTCAATAATTTTGTATGAGCTTTTTTTGGCGAGTTTATTAGGTACCTAAATATATTTTAAAAGCAATTGGTATATAAATAATAAAATGTAAAAGATAAAATAAATTCTTTACTTTTAGCTATTAATCATAGACACCAATCTCTTCTGCTTTTGCAATTAACTCATCTTGCAATGAACCTTGTATTTCATCTCCATCATACTCAAGAACGAAATCACCACTAATATTCGGGGGAAAACATGAACCGTCTATGGTTCCAAAAATCGTTGACATTGTATCTACTATTACTATACGCAGAAAATTAAAAATCTTTTCTTGGTCTTTATCTGATAGCTTTGTGATAATACTTCTTGCTCTTGCAAAAGGATCATCATCGTTCGTAGGTTCACTTGAATCACTTAAATGAATTTTATAATATTCAAGTGCATCATCTAAAAGTTCAGATAAGAGTGAGGTAACTACTAATTCATCTTTTCCTATTTTATTCATTTAACAACCTCCTTTTCCATTAGGCTTTATTTTTCACTCGGTTCAACAGCACTATATCATAAAGAAAACGTAGCATTCACCGATTTGTTAAAATGTATAATAATCACATAAACCAAAAAGCCACTAAACCTAACTACCAATAAATAAATGGAAAAGCAGAAAGAGTGGTACGAACTTTAATGGAGATATGGCATAATCAGCAAATATCCGAAGATTCAAAAAATAGAAAACAAAAGTTTAAGCGATTTATTAGCTATTATAATACAATTAAATCTCATCAAGCGATATCCAGTAAAAAGCCTTATGAGTTTTTAGAGGGTTATTTTAGTCATGAAATGTAGACAACCCACTGTTTTCTTTTAACAAAGATATTATCAAATTTTTGTGTGGAGATTATTATGAGCCATATGTGGACATTTCAACGTGTTGGTGGGCTTGATCAAGTCGTATTTAAAAGTGCCAGTGATATTATTAATTTACCTGATTTAGATCCTAAATTATGGGTCGCTCTAAGTTGCCCAACAACAGGGTTGGATTTTGATGAACGAACCTTATCTCTACTCGATTCAGATAATGACGGACGTATTCGCATACCTGATATTTTAGATGCCATTAGCTGGACTTGCGATAAAATCAATTCATTTGATAGTATCTTAAGTACAAGTGAAACACTACCATTATCACAAATTAACTCATCGACCCCGCAAGGAAAAAAATTATCGGTCACCGCACAAAGCATTTTAGCTAGCTTAAATAAAAAAAACGTGGATTATTTAACACAAGATGATATACAACAATCAATAAAAATCAATGCTAACAAACTTTATAATGGTGATTTGATCTTTCCTCCATCAAGCGAATTGTCACCAAACATGCAAATGTTTATTACAACAGCAATCAAAACTACTGGTGCACAAAAAGATATGAGTGGGCAAGATGGCATTGATTTAAACATAGCAACCACCTTTGTTGAAAATCTACAAACTTGGTTACAATGGCAAACAAAAATAAGTAATACGCAAACCCCATTTGGTGAAAATACCGCAGAAATTTGGAAACTAATTCAGCTATTAAAACCCAAAATTGATGATTATTTTTTACGTGCTGAATTAGCACAATACGCTCCTCAAGCACAAACGGCACTTAATGTCGACGAAAAATATATTGTACCAACACAAAACGGATTACTATCTGAAGAAGAATTAGCCGAATTACCGCTATCCAAAATCGACACAACTGATACTCTAGATCTAGTCAATGGGCTAAATCCACTTTGGAAAGCTAAAATCAGCCGATTTAAGACATTAATAGAATCATCATTATCCAACCCAGACCAACTAACACAACAAGAATGGCAAAATATACAACAAAGCTTGCAAGCATATACCACACTTATTAGCACTAAGCCCGAAATGGCGCAATTAACCGTTGAAATTGAGCCTTCGGCCAGTATAGATGATATTCCTATTAGCATCATTACCAACCTAGCTAACAATGATTTACTGACTGAATTTGAGCAAATGGTTGAACAAGATAATCAAACACCGATATCCGCATCAGATATTCTCGTGTTAGAAAAATTAGTTCTATTTCATAAACACCTCTACCGTTTGCTAGTTAACTTTGCCTCTTTTGCAGACTTCTTTAAGCCTGAAACACGAGCAGCATTTCAACTTGGTGAACTCTACATTGATGGTCGCTGTGCAACACTTTGCGTTGCGGTCGATAATATTGCCAAACACGCAACCATGGCAAATTATTCTGAACTCTGTTTACTTTATTGTGAATGCACTAGACATGGAGAAAAACAGCTAATTGCAGCAGCAATGACAGCAGGACAAGGTGATTTATTAATTGAAGGCCGCAATGGTGTGTTTATTGACAATAAAGGTAACGATTGGGATGCCAATGTTGTTAAAATAATCACTAAGCCAATCAGCATCCAACAAGCTATTTGGGCACCTTATCAACGTATGGGGCGTGTGATTACCGAACAAATTAACAAATGGGCAAGCAGCAAAGATGTCGATGTCGAAAAATCAAGTGAACAAGCACTACAAAATCCAGCTAATAAGTTTGATATTGGTAAAAGTGTAGGGATTTTTGCTGCAATTGGTTTAGCCATTGGCGCAATCGGCACAGCATTAGCCACAATATTCCAAGCCATTTTTGCGCTAGCTTGGTGGCAAGTACCTTTAGTTTTTATTGGATTATTTCTAATTATTTCAGGACCTTCTGTTATTTTAGCATGGTTAAAATTACGTCGAAGAACACTTGGACCATTACTAGAAGCATCGGGTTGGGCAATTAATGGGCAAGTCAAAATCAACTTAATGCTAGGAAGCTTGCTTACTAGCAAAGCCCAGCTCCCTACCAATGCAAAACGTAATTTGCGCGATCCAATGAAACAACGTCACAACAAATTAGTTATTATTTTTTGGTTAGCAATTTTACTTGGTGTTGGAGTTACAGGAGGCTGGTTATGGCATGAAGGTTACCTTGACCGCTATATCGAACAGCACAAACAAGCACAAACCCAAAACAAAACTGACACAAATGCCAATATTGGTAAATAAAAGCAAAAAACCATTTCGCCGACAACCGTCGGCGAAATGAAACAACCATTAATGCTGATAAACTGGCAAACGACGGCAAATTTCAAGCACCTTTTCTTTCACGGCTTGGATGTTTTGCTCGTCATCGATATTATCTAAAACATCACAAATCCAATTAGCTAAATCTTGCGATTCGGCTTCTTTAAAGCCTCGGCGAGTAATAGCCGGCGTACCGATACGCACACCAGATGTTACAAATGGGCTTTGTGGATCTTTTGGTACACTATTTTTATTAACGGTAATATTAGCACTACCTAAAGCCGCATCAGCTTCTTTACCTGTGATATTTTTATCGACTAAATCAATTAAAAACAGATGATTTTGTGTTTCGCCAGAAACTACCTTATAGCCACGTTGCAAAATCACCTCGACCATAGCTTTAGCGTTTTTCACCACTTGTTGTTGATAGATTTTATACTCAGGCTCCATCGCCTCTTTTAACGCAACTGCTTTAGCGGCAATTACATGCATTAAAGGACCACCTTGTGCTCCTGGAAAGACAGCCGAATTTAACTTTTTATATAATTCTTCACTACCACCTTTAGCCAAAATCAAACCGCCACGAGGGCCACCTAAAGTTTTATGAGTTGTAGTAGTAACAACGTGTGCATAAGGAACTGGATTTGGATAAACACCTGCCGCAACTAGCCCTGCCACATGCGCCATATCCACAAACAAATAAGCGCCCACACTATCGGCGATTTCACGCATACGTTGCCAATCCACCACCCCAGAATAAGCCGAAAAACCACCAATAATCATTTTAGGTTTAGATTCTTGGGCTGTTTTAGCTAACTTGTCATAATCAATACGCCCTGAATCATCAACACCATAATCCACAACATGATAAAGTTTACCCGAAAAGCTAACGGGCGAACCGTGCGTCAAATGCCCACCTTCAGACAAATTCATACCTAAAACAGTATCGCCTGTATTTAAAAGCGCCATATAAACGGCAAAATTAGCTTGTGAACCTGAATGCGGTTGCACATTAGCATAATCAGCACCAAATAAAGCCTTAGCACGATCAATTGCTAATTTTTCAACAACATCAACATACTCACAACCACCATAATAACGTTTTCCGGGATAACCTTCGGCATATTTATTGGTTAATTGCGAACCTTGCGCTTGCATTACTCGTGGGCTGGTGTAGTTTTCTGATGCGATCAGTTCAAGGTGATCTTCTTGGCGCTGTTCTTCACCTTTAATAGCATTCCACAATTCCGCATCATAATCGGCAATAGTCATATCTTTACTAAACATGTTGGATCCTTATCATCAATTATTTAGTTTGTCAGATTTTGCTTTATCGTTTGCAAAAATGGGTATTACACTTATATGGTTACTTAACAACCAAACGATTTCAATCTTTTTTTATGAGTTATAAGTAATATTAATACATTGCAATAAAAATAGTACTGCAACTTTTAAAAGAAATAACTCACATAAATAACATTGCTTAATAGCATCATTTGAACAATTCAAATCTAGTCATAAGAATACTGATTTTATTTAGCATATTTAAAAAAACAATAAAATCAATAATTTTATACAACCAACTTTTGTAGGGTAACTGTATTGTTTTTTATAAAAAATAACTTATAAAAACCACTCAAGGTTATGTTGTCTGTTTTGTTTCGGCGTCTGAATGTGCCGACAACAGAGTGAGATTAGCACGCCAAACAGGGATGTTTGGCGAGTTTGTACTACGTCTGACAAATTTGTCTGGAACAAATTTGACCATCTTAGCAAAGCGAAGATGGTCTCGAAAAGGCGAGTGTCAGGATGATACAAGTAATCCCACAAACAGTGCGTTAAGACCGATCGACGGCGGAGGGGCGCCGTAGACACATTATGCGCTAAAGCGTGGGATTGCAAAAGGAGTTCGCTCTAATTCCCCTTGCTAGGACGTATTCAAGATAGCTATTTTATTCCCCAAAGGTCAATACGTCCGAAACCTTGCCGAACTAAAATAGACCACAGCTTTAAACCGCCACAGCGTAATACTGGACTACCTGCCACGCTTTCTGCGTCGGCGGAGGGGGGCGGCGCTATTGTGGCTGTGCCACAACTGCGCAACCCTAAGGGAAACGCCCCAACTGCCGCGGGGCTTTATTCTTTGTTATATTGTCCTCTCAGGCACCGTAACCCTCTTCCGCGCCCTAAGGATTAAGAACTAAACGCTAAAAGCTAAGGTGCGGAACAAAGACCAGGATGGTCCTCACCGTTACTGTAGCCGGCGACGTTGCCGTCGCCCGAGTTGACAAGTAAGCTATTGCTACCTGCTGCGTCGCTTGTCCACCAGTTGTAGTAAATGAAGCCCGCATCAGCGTAGTAGTTCATGAGGCCCCACTCCGTGAAAAAACCTGCTCCTATATAACGCATGTAATAATTAACTGATGAGCTAGGTGTTGCGCCTAAATTATTATAGTTTGAATTGGTTAAATCCCTTACCCGTGGCATTCGATAACCCAAACTATTACACCATGCTAACTGGTCACTATAAGTTTTCAATTGACCACCCCGATTGACGAACCACTGCCTCAATTCAAATCCATACCGAACCTCATTACCACTTCTATCCCTACCGATTAATTCAAATGTCTGTGGCAAAGATGGCACGGTAATTTGACTAGGATTAGAATTGCTCCACTGGCTTCTTGCCTCTGGACCATTCAACGTTACCCGCGTTACATTCTTGGATTTATCTCTAATCCAAGAATCATATTGTACAATACTTCCCCATGATGGGTCCATAAATGAACCTGAACGCGGCCTTACCCAACTCACCGTTGCCGTTATATCACCACGTGTGGTAACCGTCCAACTCAACTGACTTGCATCTACCCCAGCAAT
>NZ_JBIDFG010000016.1:0-65244 GCF_046635625.1 Gilliamella sp. BG1
AGAAGTGAAACGCCGTAGTGCCGATGGTAGTGTGGGTATTACCCATGTGAGAGTAGGGTGCCGCCAGACTTTTAAATATAGAGAGCCCAGCAGTCATGCTGGGCTTTTTGCTTTTTGGAATATTTATTAAATATCTTTTTGATTATTGAAAATTAATTAATGCAGTAACAAATATTAATTAGTATAAAAAACAGTCAGAAAAAGAAGATATTTGTCACTTTGTAATTATTTTCTATTTATTTCTTGCTGTATGTATGAAACAATTCAGCTATACAAGGAAAATTTTTTTGAGGTAGTCAGTGATCGATAATGATGGCTACCGTCCGAATGTAGGAATAGTTATTTGTAACAGGTATGGTCAAGTACTTTGGGCTCGTCGGTATGGGCAAAATTCTTGGCAATTTCCTCAGGGCGGAATAAAACAAAGCGAAACGCCTGAGCAGGCAATGTTTCGCGAATTAAACGAAGAAGTTGGTTTATCATCAAAAGATGTGAAGATTTTATCCGTTACTAATGGTTGGTTACGATATAAGTTACCCAAAAGGATGATCCGTTGGGAAAATCAGCCAGTTTGTATTGGGCAAAAACAAAAATGGTTTTTATTAGAATTAATATCTGATGTATCAGTCATTAATCTCAATACATCCTCAGCACCTGAATTTGATGATTGGAAATGGGTTAGTTATTGGTATCCCATTCGACAGGTGATTGCATTTAAACGAGATGTCTATAGAAAGGCAATGAAGGAATTTTCTTTATCTGTGTTTGCTATACAGTCTGAAATAGAGACATCAGTAACTAATATTTCTAAAAAGAAACGATTTAATTTCTTTGCTAATAAACGGAAAAACAAAAAGCGTAATAAAAAATGAATCAATATTTACAATTCCCTAATTTCGATCCAATAGCCTTTTCCATTGGTCCGGTATCACTTCATTGGTATGGTGCAATGTATTTATTTGGAGTGCTGGGTGCACTTTATTTGGCTAAGCGCCGTGCAAATAAGCCAAATAGTCAATGGACGTCACAGCAGGTTGAAAATTTATTATTTTGGGGGTTTTTAGGTCTTTTTATTGGAGGCCGTTTAGGCTATGTCTTCTTCTATAATTTAGAAGCTTTTATCAAAGATCCTATAATTTTATTTAAAGTCTGGGAAGGCGGTATGTCTTTTCATGGTGGTTTAATTGGTGCGATTTGCGTTATTGCCCTTTTTGCAAAGGGAACAAAGAAAACTTTTATGCAAGTCGGTGATTTTGTTGCCCCTCTTGTCCCGATTGGTTTGATGTTTGGGCGATTTGGTAATTTTATTAATGGAGAACTTTGGGGGAGAGTAACTGATTCATCGATTGGTATGTTATTTCCAACATCATCACATGCCGATTTTATGTTTGTTCAGTCTCATCCAGAGTGGTTTTCACTTTATTCCCAATTAAATGGTATTTTACCAAGGCATCCTTCACAGCTTTATGAAATGGTGTTTGAGGGAATAGTACTGTTTATTATTTTAAATATTTTTATTCGAAAACCAAGACCTACAGGCTCTGTATCTGGCTTATTTTTATTTTGCTATGGTTTATTTAGATTTGTTATAGAATTTTTTAGACAACCAGATGAGCAGTTAGGCTTATTTTTAAATATTATCAGTATGGGACAAATATTATGTTTACCAATGATTATTGGTGGTATTTTTATTCTTTTATTTGCATATAGATTTAATAATAAGGCAAAAACACAATGAAACAATATTTAACGTTAATGCAAAAAATTTTAGATGAAGGTACACCTAAATCAGATCGAACAGGTATTGGAACACTATCTATTTTTGGGCATCAAATGCGGTTTAATTTACAAGAAGGTTTTCCTCTTGTTACGACTAAAAAGTGTCATTTACGTTCAATTATTCATGAATTGCTTTGGTTTTTGAAGGGGGATACAAATGTTAAGTATCTTCAGGACAATAAGGTAACTATTTGGAATGAATGGGCTGATGAAAATGGTGACTTAGGTCCTGTTTATGGTAAACAATGGCGAGCATGGGAAGCGGCTGATGGTCGCAAGGTAGATCAGATTTCACAACTAATTGATCAAATTAAAAATGATCCTGACTCTAGACGTATGATTGTTTCTGCTTGGAATGTTGGAGAATTAGATCAAATGGCATTAGCACCATGTCATGCTTTTTTCCAATTTTATGTCGCAAATGGCAAACTATCTTGTCAACTTTATCAACGTTCTTGTGATGTATTTTTAGGATTACCATTTAATATAGCCAGCTATTCTTTGTTGGTACACATGATTGCACAGCAATGCGAATTACAAGTAGGTGATTTTGTGTGGACTGGTGGTGATACACATCTTTATTCTAATCATATAGAACAAGCTCATTTGCAACTATGTCGTGAACCAAGAATATTGCCAAAATTAGTTATTAAACGTAAACCTCCAACAATTTTTGATTATGAATTTGAGGATTTTGAAATTGTTGGTTATGAACCGTATCCAGCAATCAAAGCGCCTGTTGCTGTTTAATTTTTGTTAAAAAGTTTCAGGTAACTATGTGTTTCAGTATAAAAATAGATAATTTTAAGAATAGCTAATAGTTTTAACTGTGAGCTACTTAAATATAAACTGATAACAAATTTAGTCACAGAATAATGATATAACGTCCTTAGACTTTGTTTATTTTATGCTCCCGAAAAATAAGATATAATAAGCAACTGTATTATTAATAATAATTTGATCTTAATATGAGTCAAAATCAAGAAATTCGCCCTATTTTTACTAAAAGTTTATTACATCCTCGTTATTGGTTAACGTGGCTTGGTATTGGTATTTTATATTTAATCGTTTTATTGCCATATCCAATCATTTATCAATTGGGAAAAGGGTTAGGATTGCTTTCGATGAAATTAATCGGCAAACGTAAAGAAACGGCTAGGCAAAATCTTAAACTCTGTTTTCCTGAAAAAACACAATCTGAACGTGATCAGATGTTGCGTGAGAATTTTATTTCAACAGGTTTAGCCATTTTTGAAACTGGTATGGCATGGTTTTGGTCTGATAAACGGCTTGCTAAAAAAGTTTCTATTGTAGACGATTTTCATATCACAAAAGTTCAACAATCAGGTCAAGGTGTTTTACTCATTGGTATTCATTTTTTAACATTAGAGTTAGGCGCACGTATCTTAGGAATGAACCATCCTGGAGTCGGAGTGTACCGTCCAAATGATAATCCTGTGATGGATTATGTTCAGCTTAAAGGAAGACTCAAATCAAATAAATATATGCTGGATCGGCATAATACTAAGGGAATGATCCGCGCACTAAAAAATGGTGAATTACTTTGGTATGCACCAGATCATGATTATGGTCCTAAAAATAGTGTATTTGCGCCTCTATTTTCAGTAAAAAAAGCTGCAACAACTGTAGGCACGCGTATATTAGTGAAATTAGCTCAGCCAGCTATTATACCATTTACTCCTAAGCGTGAGAAAGATGGTCGTTACACTGTTTATGTAACATCAGAGCTTGAAGATTATCCAATTGATGATGATGTACTTGCTGCTACTTTTATGAACAAAGCGATTGAACAAGAAATTCTAAAAGCACCTGAGCAATATATGTGGTTACATCGAAGATTTAAAACTCGTCCAAAAGGTGATGCACCTTTATATACTGATAATGTTCAATCTGATTAATATGAATATTTTTTATAGCTTCTGTTGAAAGAGCAAAAAATTACAATATGCAAAAACTAAACAAAATTATTCTCTATTGCCGTTGTGGATTTGAAAAAGAGTGTGCTAACGAAATTACAGATAAAGCTGCTCAGAAAGAAGTATATGGCTTTGCTAAAGTTAAAGAAAACAGTGGTTATGTTGTTTTTGAATGCTATCAATATGATGATGCACAATTATTAATAAAAAATTTAGATTTTCGAACACTAATTTTTGCAAGGCAAATGTTTGTAGCAGGTGATCTATTAGTTGATTTACCTACAGATAACCGTATTTCTCCAATCATTGATGCATTATCTGGATGTATTGACAAAGCTGGAGATCTACGTGTTGAAGTTGCTGATACAAATGAAGGTAAAGCGCTTTCTGGCTTTTGTCGTAAATTTACCGTGCCCTTTCGTCAAGCATTAAGAAGTAAACGTATTTTATTAAAAATTGAGAATCCATCAAGACCCGTTGTCCACTTATTTTTTATCAGTAATACCAGTTGTTATGTTGGTTATTCACTAAGTCAAAATAATTCGCCTTTTTATATGGGAATTCCAAGATTAAAATTTCCCTCTGATGCGCCAAGCCGTTCTACATTAAAATTAGAAGAAGCCTTCCATATTTTTATTCCTTATGATGAGTGGGAGGAGCGATTAAAAGGTGGTTTAAACGCTGTTGATTTGGGTGCTTGTCCTGGAGGTTGGACTTATCAACTGGTTAAAAGAAGTATGATGGTTTATGCCATTGATAATGGACCTATGGATGAAAAATTGATGGAAACTGGACAAGTTAAACATTATCGGGAAGATGGCTTTAAATTTATACCTAAAAAGCATAATATTTATTGGTTGGTTTGTGATATGGTTGAGAAACCAGCTAAAGTAACAGAATTAATAGCCAAATGGTTAATTAATGGTTGGTGTAGAGAGGCTATTTTTAACCTCAAATTACCAATGAAAAAACGTTATGAAGAAGTAAAACAAAATCTATATTTGTTAAATAAAGAGTTAAATAATAAAAAAATCAACGTACAAATTCAAGCAAAACAGCTTTATCATGATCGAGAAGAAATTACGGTTCATGTACAACGAATTTGGGGATAACAAAATTATAAGAGAGTAGGTATGAACTTGAAACGTTACTTTTATGCTATATTGATAATACCATTATTTACATTTTTGGTATGTTGTACTTTAGGAAATTCAGAGAAATCTCTTAACTTTGATGATAACAAAAATTCTAGTTATTATCTTTCACAAGCAGATAATAGTTCTGGAATAGATAAAGTTAATTGGCAATTATTAGCTATTCGTGCACTAATAAAAGAAAATAAATTTTCACAAGCAACTACATTATTATCAAATTTACCACCCAAACTTAATGATGAGCAACAAAAAGAAAAGTTATTATCAGAGGGTCAAATCGCTGTAAAAAAAAGGAAATCATTTGATCTGAATCAATTCACTATTGAAAATTTGTCTAATTCACAACTGTATCGTTATTACATTATTAAATTGGGTTTAGATATAAATGGTAAAGATATTAATGCTCAAGCTCACGATTATCTTCAATTAGAAAAATATGTATCAGAAACAGAAAAAAGGCAATTATTAAATAATACATGGAATTTTTTCCGTAAATTAAAATCTGGTAAAATCCGCAAAATTTTAGTTGATGAAAATGAAACTATATTACAAGGTTGGGTTGATTTAGCTTATGCTTACCAAAATGCGAGTAAAGCATCCACTCCGCAAGATGATGATACACCAGAAATTATTGCCACAAAATCCGAAAATCAAAAACAGCTATTAAAACAAGCTATCAACAATTGGGCTATACAATATCCAGATCATCCAGCAAAAGAGATTATCTCGATATTAACTGGAGAACAAACACTTGCTGTTGATGCTAATGCAAAAAAAGTTGCATTATTGTTACCATTAAATAGCTCTTCACGTATATTTGGTGAAACAATTCGTCAAGGTTACATGGATGGAATTAAGTTTTTTCCACAAGAACCACAACAAAATGTGATTATACTTGATACAACTAGTGCGCCAATGAATACTTTAATCCAACAAGCACAGGAACAAAATGTTGAGTTAATTGTAGGTCCTTTATTAAAGAAAGAAGTTATTGAATTAAAATCACTAGAGCCAGCTATTCCTGTCTTAGCCTTGAATAAGGTTGATAACACTACTGCGTCTGCAAATAAAATTTGTTATTTTGCTTTATCTCCTGAAGATGAAGCAAAAGATGCGGCAGACCATATTTATTCTCAAAATAAAATAAAACCATTACTGTTAGTCCCTCAAAATGATTTGGGTAAACGTGTTGCACAAAGTTTTGCTGTACAGTGGTCACAATTGTCAGCAAATAGTTCACAAGCTTACGTACAATATTTTGGTAACACTCAAACACTAAGCGCCAATATGAATCGTAACATAGGGATTAGTCTTGCTGGCAATCCTATTTTGATAGATGAAACGCTATCAGGGGGAATGGTATCTGCTGGATTTGATGCTATTTATGTTTATTCTTCATATGATGAATTGACGTTGATAAAGCCAATGCTTGATATGGGTGCAAATAAAACTATTGGAAATTCATCTGCGGTTACACTTTATTCAAGTTCTAAAAGTCATGTAGCTAATGCTTCTAATGACTTTAATTATGATATGAATAAAACTGAATATGCAGATATCCCTATGGTTATAAATCAAATGGATAAGGTAAATACAAATATACCTAGCAACATTCAGAAAGATTATTCATTAATTCGCCTGTATGCAATGGGCATTGATGCGTGGAGACTAACAAATCGTTTTAATCAACTTAATTCATATCAACCTAATTTTTTAGATGGTATGACAGGTAAATTATCAACAAGTGATCAATGCGAAGTGACACGTGCACTCTCCTGGCAGCAATATATTTATGGTGAAGATAAATCTGATTCAAAAAGCGAATAAAAAACAAATTGGCGAGCATTATGAAAATATAGCTTGCAAATATTTACTTAAGCAAGGGCTTATACTTCTTGCACATAATAGCCAATTTCGCTTTGGAGAGCTGGATTTAATTATGCTTGATAATAAATGTCTTGTTTTTATTGAAGTACGTTATCGAAAAAATGCTAACTTTGGTGATGCGGAGATGACAGTTACACTAAATAAACAAAATAAAATCAGGCAGGCTGCCCAACAATGGATGATGGCGCAAAATTTAAATATTGAAGATACAGAATTTAGATTTGATATTTTTGCTATTACAGGTAACAGCAAAAAATGGATTATTAATGCATTTTAATTTTAGGTGAAAAGTGTGCAAGATTTAATTAAAAATTACTTCACTGAAAGTATTCAAACTCAAATCGTGATGGCAGAATCACTTGGCTATTCTATTGAAAAGGCAGCAAATATTATTGTCGATAGTTTACTTAATGGCAACAAAATTATGAGTTGTGGTAATGGTTCATCAGCAGCTAATGTACAAAGCTTTACTTCACGTTTAATCACCAGTATTAATATTGAAAGACCAAGTATTCCTGCAATGGCTTTAGTATCAGACAATGTTTTATTAAGTGCTATAGCTAATCATGAGGAGATTTATGCTCGTCAAATTCAAGCATTAGGGCAACAAAGTGATGTTTTAATAATAGCAACTTGCCAAGGGAATAGCAGATCTATCATTCGTGCAGTTCAAGAAGCGGTAATTAAAGATATGAAAATTGTCGCATTAACTGCTTTTGATGGTGGTGAAGTTATTGGCTTATTAGGCCAGAACGATATTGAAATTAGAATTCCGTCTTACAAAAAAGTGATGGCATACGAAATGCACGCTATGATTCTAAATTGCTTGTGCCAATTAATCGAGAATAGACTATTTATTCACAGTAAATAAGCTGAAATAAAGACGGTTTAATTCTGCATTAATAGTGATTTTATGCTATAATTGTGAACTATTTTGATGACTTAAATTAATAAGAGTACATGGTGTTATGACCGAACTAGCCAAAGAAATAACCCCCGTTAATATAGAAGATGAATTAAAATCTTCTTATCTTGACTATGCAATGTCTGTCATTGTTGGGCGTGCCTTACCTGATGTCCGTGACGGTTTAAAACCTGTTCACCGGCGCGTTTTATTTGCTATGCATGAAGCTGGATATGATTGGAATAAACCTTATAGGAAGTCTGCTCGTGTTGTTGGGGATGTAATCGGTAAATACCATCCACATGGTGATTCAGCAGTTTATGACACAATTGTACGTATGGCTCAACCATTCTCATTACGTTATATGTTGGTTGATGGTCAAGGTAACTTTGGTTCTGTTGATGGCGATTCAGCTGCTGCGATGCGTTATACTGAAATTCGTATGCAAAAGTTTGCTGGAGCATTATTAACTGATCTAGATAAAGAGACAGTTGATTTTTCACCTAATTACGATGGTTCAGAAATGATCCCAGATGTGTTACCAACACGAATTCCTAACTTATTAATTAATGGCGCATCAGGGATTGCTGTTGGTATGGCGACTAACATTCCTCCTCACAATCTCTCTGAAGTTATCAATGGTTGCTTGGCTTTTATTGAAGACGAAAATATTTCAGTCGATGGTTTAATGGAGTATATCCATGGGCCAGATTTTCCAACAGCAGCATTAATTAATGGTCGAAAAGGTATTGAAAATGCGTATCGCACAGGTCGTGGTATTATCTATATTCGCTCTAAAGCTACCATAGAAGTTGATGATCATAGTGGACGTGAAACCATTATTGTTAATGAGATTCCGTATCAGGTTAATAAGAAAAAACTGATCGAAAAAATTGCAGAATTAGTTAAAGATAAAAAAATAGAAGGTATTTCGGCATTACGTGATGAATCAGATAAAGACGGTATGCGCATAGTTATTGAAATCAAACGTGATGCTGTTGGTGAAGTTGTATTAAATAACCTTTTCTCTTTGACTCAATTACAAGTTTCATTTGGTATCAATATGGTGGCTTTACATAAAGGTCAACCAAAACTCCTAAATTTACGCGAAATGATTGAAGCTTTTGTGCTTCATAGACGAGAAGTTGTAACTCGTCGAACCATTTATGAATTACGCAAAGCACGCGAACGTGCTCATGTATTAGAAGGTTTAGCAATCGCACTTGCCAATATTGATCCTATCATTGAGCTTATTCGTGCTGCTGCAACACCTAGTGAAGCAAAAACTAAATTATTGAGCCAAGCTTGGCAACTTGGAAATGTTGCTGCCATGCTAGAAAAAGCAGGTAATGATGCAGCTAGACCAGAAGATTTAGCACCAGAGTTTGGTATTCATGATGGATATTATTATTTATCAGAAGCACAGGCTCAAGCGATTTTAGATCTCCGCTTACACCGCTTAACCGGCCTTGAACATGAAAAAATTCTTGATGAATACAAAGAATTATTGGTTCAAATTGGTGAGTTATTACATATTTTAGCTAGCTCAGAACGTTTAATGGAAGTGATTCGTGAAGAATTAGAAAGCGTTCGAGACCAATTCCAAGATGCTAGAAGAACAGAAATTACAGCGAGCAGTGCAGATATTAATATTGAAGATCTTATTGCTCAAGAAGATGTGGTCGTTACTCTTTCCCATCAAGGTTATGTAAAATATCAACCACTTTCAGATTATGAAGCTCAACGTCGAGGTGGTAAAGGTAAATCTGCCACTAAAATTAAAGAAGAAGACTTTGTCGAAAAACTATTAATTGCCAATACCCATGATACGATTCTTTGCTTCTCAAGCCGTGGTCGATTATATTGGATGAAAGTTTACCAACTGCCTGAAGCCAGCCGTGGTTCTCGAGGTCGTCCAATTATTAATTTGTTACCTCTTGAAGAAAACGAACGAATCACTGCAATCTTACCTGTTCGAGAATTTGATGATGAACATTGTGTATTTATGGCTACAGCACAAGGTACAGTTAAGAAAACATCTTTAATTGAATTTAGTCGTCCACGAAGTGGCGGTATTATTGCGATTAATTTACGTGATGATGATGAATTAATTGGCGTCGATTTAACTAGCAATGATCCATCAGCTATTGTAGATGATGAAGAACTTAATGATGATGCCATTGTTGAAGATATTGACTCAGAAGATGATAACCTGATTGGTGAAATCTCAACGACTGAAGATATTATGTTATTTTCTGCTAATGGTAAAGTTGTTCGTTTTCCAGCCAATAAAGTTCGTTGTATGGGCAGAACGGCCGCAGGTGTACGTGGCATAAAACTTGATAGCGATGATAAAGTGGTTTCATTAATTGTACCTAGAGGTAGTGGCGCAATTTTAACTGCAACTCAAAATGGATATGGTAAACGCACACAGCAAGAACTATATCCAACCAAATCAAGGGCAACTAAAGGTGTTATTTCTATCAAAGTTAGTGAGCGAAATGGTACTGTTGTTGGCGCAGTTCAAGTTGATGAAACCGATCAAATCATGCTAATCACAGATGCAGGAACACTTGTTCGTACTCGTGTTTCAGAGGTAAGTATTGTTGGTCGTAACACTCAAGGTGTCATGCTTATTCGAACAGCTGACAACGAAAAAGTTGTGGGATTACAACGAATAGCCGAAACAGAAGATGACGCAAGTGGATCGGAGGTATCGGAAAATAATGAACGGCACGATTCACTTCAAGTGTCCGAGGATTAATTATTTAATAATCTAAAAGGATTAGTTTTGCTAATCCTTTTTTATTTTAAAGAATCGTAAAAAGGAATAGTATTAGATGTCATTTTTAATAAAAAAAATATTAACAAATCTTGCATGGCAAATTTTGATTGCTTTGATTCTAGGAATTGCCGTAGGTGCTTATTTATTTGAGCTCTCTGCTACAAACCACCCTTTGCATTCATATTATCAATTTTCAATAGTAAATATATTTCAGCCTGCAGGCGATATCTTCATTCGGTTAATTAAAATGATTGTGTTGCCAATTATACTGAGTACTTTAACTCTAGGTATTGCAGGTCTTGGTGGCTCAAAACGGTTAGGGACCTTAGGTTTTAAAACAATTCTCTATTTTGAAATTATTACAACTATTGCTATTTTATTAGGTCTTTCTTGGGGAAATATTTTTTCACCTGGCTCGGGAATTGACTCCTCAACACTTGCAACGACAGACATTAGTAAGTATACCCAAGCAGCTGAAGAATTAAGCGGTAAACCTCATGGTTTAATTGTTATGATATTAGATATGATTCCTGCTAATATCTTTAAAGCTATGACGGACGGTGCTGTTTTACCTGTGATTTTCTTTTGTGTCTTTTTTGGTCTAGGCTTAATGTCTTTGCCAGATAAACAACGTGAACCTTTTCTTTTATTTTTAAAAGTAATTTCAGATACTATGTTTAAAGTAACTAATATGATAATGCGTTATGCACCTATTGGTGTATTTGCACTTATCACGGTAACGGTTGCTAAATATGGATTTGAATCTTTACTTCCACTACTTAAATTAATTTTAACCGTCTATTCGGCAATGATTATTTTTACGTTAGTGGTATTAGGGCTGGTTTGTAAAATTTGTAAATTTAATATTTTTACATTATTAAAAATCTTGAAAGAAGAATTAGTGATTGCATTTTCAACCGCAAGTTCTGAAACTGCATTGCCTAAAATAATTGAAAAGATGGAAGCTTATGGAGCACCAAAATCGATAACTAGCTTTGTTATACCTACAGGCTATTCATTTAATCTTGATGGTTCAACACTCTATCAAAGTATTACTGTTATCTTTTTAGCACAGTTATTCCACATAGATTTAACTATTTTGGATCAGGTTATTATTGTCATCACTTTAATGATTGCATCTAAAGGGATTGCAGGTGTACCTGGTGCGTCAATTCTTGTTTTATCGGCAACCCTAGGTAGTGTCGGTATTCCTCTTGAAGGGATTGGTTATATTATGGGGGTAGAACGTATTTTAGATATGGGCAGAACAGTAGTTAATGTGGTTGGTAATGCACTAGCAGCAATTGTTATTGCGCGTTGGGAACATACTTTTGACGACAAAAAAGCAAGAGCTTATGAACAACAATATTTAAAATGATTAAATAATTATGTAGATTAATTTATCCCCAAAAAACTACCTGTTTATCAGGTAGTTTTATGCAAAGTATATCCATTTAATTATTGATAAGAATAAGAAATATTTTGTCATGTCAAATTCAACTCTTTCACCATCGGTGACCACTAATCAGAAAGAAATCAACTTCGCAATGCTCTCTTTTTTCATAATTAGGTATTTCATTAATTACATACCCTGATATAGTATTTATCGATTCAAAAAATAGAAAACCAAAGCTTAAGTAAATTCTAGAAGACACCTTAATTTTTTAGAGATTATTTAACTATGAAGTATAAACAACTCGTTATTTTCCATAGATTAATGTTGTTTTATTGAAAATAGCGATAATTTTGTCTACAAATAGATATAAAAAAACCCAGCATTTGCTGGGTTTTTCAGTATTTATTAGGTAACTATTTAATTTTAGCTTCTTTATAAATAACATGCTGACGAACTACAGGATCGTATTTTTTGATCTCCATTTTTTCAGGCATAGTTCTTTTATTTTTGCTAGTGGTATAAAAATGACCTGTACCAGCAGAAGAAACTAATCTGATTTTTTCGCGTACACCTTTAGCCATGATATGGTTTCCTTATTAGTACTTTTCACCACGGGCACGAAGTTCAGCTAAAACTGCATCAATACCCTTTTTATCGATAGTACGCATACCTTTAGCAGATACACGCAATTTTACAAAACGTTTTTCGCTCTCAATCCAGAAACGGTGAGTTTGAAGGTTTGGTAGAAAACGACGTTTAGTAGCATTCATCGCATGAGAACGATTATTTCCTACTAAAGGACCTTTTCCTGTTACTTGGCATACTCGTGACATGTCAATAATTCTCCGAAATTTCTATGCTTAAGCCCTGGGCGTAATATGTTAATGGAATTGACCTCGTCAGGCTTTTAGTTTACTGCAGTTCTATCTGAGAAGCAGCTTAACCTCTCACACTACACCCATAATAATGAGGTAGCGAAGTATACGCTGTTATGCGCAAATTCTCAAGTATTATCTTACCTATGCATAAAATTAGTTTACAATGGCATAACTCATATAATATTTATTTTCTTAGTTAAAACAACATTTCTAAAAATTATTAAAACCATTTTGAATCAATATGATAGATAAAATTTCTATAAAAATTTTTTGTAATAGCACTTACTTTTTTCTTATAACGAACAATTCATTATAAAACAATGTACTGTCTTTAACATCATTTTAGAAAAAATGATTTAATTTAATAATAAATATGTTTTAATAAGCTTGATTAAGATTTTTATTTATATCGTGTTAATTTTCCAATTTATAAGGAGATTATATGAACCAGTTCACGCCATATAGTATATATGGCATTATCGGTTATCCTTTAGGGCACAGTATGAGTCCACTTATTCATACTACGTCATTTCAAGATTATGGGATCCCAGCAGTTTTAGTTCCTTTTCCTACTCCACCAGAAGAGATACCGACACTTTTTAAATCAGTCAGATTACTAAATATCCGTGGATTATGTGTCACTATTCCACATAAACAGACTATCATTCCTTATTTAGATGAAGTGACAGATCATGTAAAAAAAGCAGGTGCTGCGAATTTGGTGTATTGGGATGGGGATAAACTTTGTGGGGATAATACAGATATTATTGGATTCATGGAGCCACTTCAAAATAAAAAACTGCCAGCAGAATTCAAAAAAGTGTTATTACTTGGAGCAGGAGGTGCTGCACGTGCAGCTGTAGTGGGATTACAGGAACTTGGTTATACCGATATTACAGTAACGGATATTGCTGATGATTTACCTCAGGCATTAGCTAGTGAATTCAACCTTAAAACTATTTCATGGGAAGACCGTAGCAAAGTTGAAGCTCAAATTGTTATTAATTCAACACCATTAGGTATGACGGGTAAATTTGAGAATCAAACACCTTATAAACAAGCTTGGTTTAAAGGTAAAGGAGTGGCTTACGATATTGTTTATACTCCATATAATACTTGTTTTAGACAAGAAGCAGAAAGAGCTGGCTGGGAATCTATTTCAGGACGTGAAATGTTTATTGGTCAAGCAAATGCTCAATTTAAAATTTGGACAGGAAAAGATCTTTCTGAACGAGCAAAACAAGCTGTAATTGATGCTTTAGCTAAACATTAATTACCAAACAGGCAAACATATCTAGTTAAATTGGAATTAATCGTATTTTCTACTGTTTATACAATTAGCTGCTATTGCCAACATATATTATGTTGGCATAGGCAAAGTTAATATATTAATTGGATAGTTCAAGCGCATTATAATAAGGAGCATTTATGACTAACTTAGAATTGCAAGCGTATCGTCGTTTTCTTATGCTAAAAGTATCAGAAGCTAGTGAATATATTGGCAAAACAGATATTAATACATGGCATGATTGGGAAAATGGTACAAAGCCGATCCCAGAGTTTGTCGGAAAAGCAATGCAAGAACTAAAAAAAATCAGAAACGAAAAAATAAATATTATTATAAATAGTATTAATGATCGTATTGGTAGTAATACAATCCGTTATTTTATGACATACGAAGAGTTCAAAAAGGTAAATTTAGAGCTTGATGTGATTCAATGGCGGTTACATCAATCGATTGCAACAGAGCTCTATTTCCGTGGTTTAGAAAAGTTATGTTAATTAACTTTATTAAGATGACTTTTAGGTTTTAAAAGCTTCCTTATAATATTGTAAACATTTCATTACGGATATATTCTATATAGGTTATTTTTAATTATATAAAAAATATATAGTTATATATTTTTTATATAATATGTAAAAAAATTGTTGCAAAAATAAGAGCGAATCACTAGCATGGTTAATATATTCTATAAATCTGAAAAGATAAAACCCAATATGAATAAAACAATTTTTTTAGTTGGTGCACGGGCTGCAGGTAAAACAACGATGGGAAAGATGTTAGCAAATAAGCTATCGTTTTCTTTCATTGATACCGATAGCTATTTACTCGAAACTACCCAAAAAACGGTAGCCGAAATTGTTGAAAAAGAAGGTTGGGAAGGATTTAGAGCAAGAGAAAGTCAGGTGTTGATTGATACAACTAAACCTAATTGTGTCATTGCAACTGGTGGCGGCATGGTATTAGCCGAGCATAATCGGAATTTTATGAAACAAAATGGCACAGTTATCTTTTTATCTGCACCTGCGGCAACACTAGCTGCGCGTTTAATGAAAGATCCTAACATTGCTCAACGACCATCACTAACTGGCCTATCTATTTATGATGAAATGGAAAAGGTATTGGCTGAAAGATTACCTTTATATCATGATGCTGCACATCATGTGATCAATGTTGATCAAGATGAAAGTTTGATTCTTGCAAAAATTTTTGAAATGCTTCGAAACTAATTTAACTTCTTTTAATAAAAAGGCCGCTTAAAAAGAGGTATTTTTATTAATAATAGAAAAAAATAAATTTTTAAAATTTAACCAAGATTCTATATAAGTTTAATTTTGAATAAAACTTTATTGTTTTTTAGAACCAAATAAAAGCTAAGTAACAAATTTATACTTACTATCTTTCTGATTAATATTGATACTTGTATATTGAATAGAATTATAATTTTATGTTTTACATATGGAGTATGACAAGTGGATAATCGAAAGGTCAATTCTTATGGAATTGCAGGATCTATATATGCAAATTATATAATACAAAGTATTGCATTAATTGTGATCATGCAATTTTCATATGATATATCGAAACAACTTAATATTGATCTAATCGGCATTGGTAAAATTGCTTCGGGTATAGGAATTGGAAAAATATTATTAATGTTTGTTGGTGGTGTATTGTCAGATAAATTTGGTCGCAAACTATTTATTTGTCTAGGTATGGCTTGCTATGCTATTTTTTTTCTAGGAATGCCTTTTTGTACTAATATAAATATTGCTTTTTGTTTAGCTATTGCTATTGGGGCTGGAAATTCTTTTTTAGATACTGGTTCAATGCCAGCATTAACAGAATGTTTTCCAAACTCATGTGGTACAGCTAGCGTATTGATCAAGGCTTTCATTTCAATGGGATCTCTTGTTCTTCCATTTATTGTTGTTTTTTGCCATCAATACCAAATATGGTATGGTTGGATTTTTTTTGGTTTTGTTGCTTATCTAATAGTTAATACACTATTTTTACTTCCTAAGCAGTTTCCACATATAGATACCTCCATTAAAAGTAATGAATGCTCACAAAGTTATTTTATTGGAAAACCTAATTTTGGATTTGAAGGTATTTTATTAATTATTATGGGATTTACAACAACAGCAACATTCGTTATTGTCTTGCAGTGGTTGCCAACTATCGCTATCAGAGCTGTTAATATGAGCGAACCTGATGCTAATCAACTGATTAGTTATTATAGTACTGCCTCAATTATTTCTGTATTTGTTACGGCTTTTGTAGTCAAACATCTATTAAAACCTATCTTTTGCATCATTATTTTGCCTGCCTTATCTGCGTTGGTATTAATCATTTTTTATTTTAATGTTTCACCTGCAATGTGTGTTATCGTCGCAATAGGAATGGGATTAACTGCGGCAGGGGGGGTACTTCAATTAACTTTGGTTGTTATGCAACAAATGTTCCCAACACGAAAAGGTCTTGCTGTAGGTTGTATGTATACTTTTAGCGGTCTATCGTTTGTTATCATTCCGCTTATAGTACCAAAATTAGCTATGTTCAATGTAAGTTATGCCATATTAATTGACTTTTTTATTGCGATGTCAAGTGTAATACTTGGCTCAATTATCTTTTATCGTTTTAAAAAGGTAGTTGATATAACAAAAATATAATTTTATATATTTTAAGAATAATAATGTTAGAGGGCATGCCAATATGGCATGCTTTTTTTCGATATTAACATCTCATAAAAATTTTAATTTATTTTCGTATTTAACAATTCAATATTTTGTTAATCCATTATTACTTAATCAAAAATCATTAAGCTTAAGCCATTAACTTTTATTAATAGCAAATTTTAAGATTTTTATTAGATTCTTGAAATATTGCTTGCCATAAAACCAAAAATAAATAAAAATACAAAAAAAGTGAATAAGTATTCAGTTTGAGGTGGTTGTAAAAATGAAAGAACGTACAACTGAGTTAGTTGATGGCTTAAGACATTCTGTACCTTATATTAATGCACATCATGGTAAAACATTTGTAATTTTGCTCACAGGCGCAGTGTTAAAAAGTAATAATTATTCAAGTATTATTAGTGATATTGGTTTACTTTATAGTCTTGGTATTAAACTTGTTATTGTTAATGGTGCTCGCAATCAGATTGATGAATCTTTAAAAAATCATAATATCACACCTAAATATTATAAAAATACGCGTATTACCGATGCAACAACACTAGACATCATTAAACAAGTTACTGGTTCATTACAACTCAATATTACCGCAAGTTTATCAATGAGTTTAAATAATACTCCATTACAAGGAGCTCATATCAGTGTTGTAAGTGGTAATTTTGTGATTGCACAACCTTTAGGGGTAGATGATGGGATTGATTATTGTCATACAGGTAAAATCCGTCGTATAAACAACGAGGCTATAGCTGAACAACTAGATCGTGGATCAATTGTGTTACTAGGCCCTGTTGGCGTTTCGGTTACTGGTGAAAGTTTCAATTTAGCGTCTGAGGATGTTGCAACCGAAGTTGCTATTCGCTTAAAAGCGGATAAATTAATCAGTTTTTGCGCAGAACAAGGAGTACTAGATGAAAAGGGGCGTGTTATTACCGACCTTTATCCTGTTGATGCGGATAATTATGTCAACAAAAAAGAGCAGCAAGGTAAACCTTTATCTAGTGAAGCACGTTTTTTACGTGCAGCATCTAAAGCATGCCGTAGTGGGGTCAGACGAAGCCATTTGGTAAGTTATTTGGTTGATGGCTCAATTTTACAAGAATTATTTTCGCGTGATGGGATTGGAACACAAGTAGCGATGGAACATTCTGAACAAGTGCGTTTAGCAACTATTAACGATATTGGAGGAATTCTAGAACTCATACGTCCACTTGAAGAACAAGGTATTTTGGTTAAACGTTCACGTGAGCAGTTAGAAATGGAGATAGATAAATTTACCATTATTGAACGTGATAATATGACAATTGGTTGTGCAGCACTTTATCCATATCCTGAAGAAAAAATGGGAGAAATGGCCTGTGTAGCTATTCATCCTGATTATCGCAATTCATCTCGAGGAGATGACTTAATTGAAAAGTTAACAGAAAAAGCAATCCAGTTAGGGCTCGAAAAAATATTTGTTTTAACTACACGTAGTATTCATTGGTTTAGAGAAAAAGGTTTTAACCCTGCAGAAGTTGATGATTTACCGATTAAAAAGAAAAAACTTTATAATTATCAAAGGAATTCTAAAATTTTAATGCTTGATATTCTTTAGATTTTTATAAGATTAAGTCTTATAGATGGTAATATTGTTTTCTAGTAACGAATATTATTTGCTAATCTTTTAGTTGAAAAAATTAGTTAATTAATTGAGTGGCCATTTCATCACTAATTACTAATATATCAATATAATTTGCATTTAATGCTGCTTTTAAACTATTGATTTTTTCGGAGTCACCACTTGCACATATTTTTAGTGGAATTTTTTTTAGATTATCTAAAGTTACTCCAATAATTTGATTACAAAATGGTGTTTTTAATTCTGTTCCTTTATTATCGAAAAAGCGAGATAGAATATCACCTACAATTTTTTTATTAGCAATTGCTTGAAATAATTCTCCATAAAAACCGTACCATATAGAACTTTTGGAGATAGCAGGGCAACCGATGCTAAAAAGCGCTACGGTAATCTTACTCCACCAATCCTTTAATTCTTTCATATGTTGAGTTTTTTCAATTTCTAATTTCAATTGTTCAGTATCAACAATAGCAGGGTAATCAATAAGTATAGCTTGACTGTTTAATTTATTGGAAAGTTTATATGCAATATTATTAACATGATATTTTGTTTCAATTTTTCCTGATGGCCCACCAATCATCGGTACGATAATTGTATTATTAAACTGAGTATTATCATTTTTTAAACTACTAACAATATAATTAATTGTGCGCCCCCATGAAATACCAATGATATCGTCATCATGAATATTCTTAATTAATACATTTGCAGCGACATTGCAGACAATTTGATTCTTGCTGTCATTATCGATATTTTGATTAACAGGTACAACAATAACTTGTTTTAAATTAAATTTATTAAGAATTTTTTCTTCTAATGCAATATTGGGCAGTAAATCATAATTAATTGAGATAGAAACAATGCCTAGTTCACGTATAACTTTTAGCATTCGACTAATGCTTGATCTGTGTATATTGACGATTTTAGCTATTTCAGATTGAGTTTTATTTTCTTCATAATAGAGTTGAGCTATTTTTATTAATAATTTGTGTTGCTCAAAATCGTAGTTACCAACGTTATTATTGATCATGGCTATTTTATTTTATCAGTCATTGTTATTAAAAATTACTATTTGTTTTTAAGAATATCAAGATGCCATTGATAATAACTCTTATTATGGCATCTTGATGTCGTTAAAGTATATCAAAATTAAGACTCAATATCAGGAAAATCATTTAATACTAAATCTTCGGCTTCTTTTGACCAAATACCATGACTTTTATTTAATATTTTCTTTAATGCTACATCATCAGCACTATCTGTTAGAGATTCTAAACTTTTAAGTCCAAACCGTTTGTGAGTGTAGACTAGTTTTTTTCCACCTTTAATTTTATCTTGTAATTGAGTTATTTCGCAGGCTTGATCAATTCCCATTATATGTGAAACAATCTTAGCAACATCAACCTTGCCTGACTCAATTAGTTTAACAGCTAAGCGCATGTCATCAGTATTTCCTCCTGATGTTCCTACAATATGTGTAAAATTATAATGTACATTATAAAAATTAATTTCTGCTTCAAAATTTTTATCTTGGGGGCCTGCAAAGAAATTTAGACAACCGTCAAATGCCAATAATTGTGATGCTAAATGAATTAACTCTTTTGATGGTAAAAAAATAAAGATATCATCAAAACTATTTTTTGAAGCTTTGCTTTTCAATAGAGACAATTGATCTTTATTATCAGATATATCAACAAATTCAAGTTCAACTCCATTGCGTGATTGGTATAATGTTTTCAGATGTGCTATTTTTTCTTTATTTCGCCCTGTGACAACCACTTTATTCGGTTTGATTGGCCCATTTAAAGCATAGTCTATTGCAAGCATCCCCATAGGACCTGTTCCCCCTAATATGAGCAATTCTCCATTAGGTTTTATCCCCATAATATGATCATAACTATTTGGTTTTAAATGATAGTTAGCATTAAAAGCACCAATGATACAGGATAAAGGTTCGATTAAAGCTCCTTCAAAATAAGTTTTTCCATCATAAGGAATTAAACAATCTTGCTTTAATACGTCGTGATTAACTATCATGTAGGTTGCACATCCACCTGTATTCGAATAAGAGTAACCAACACAATAAGGGCTATTAGCTAGCTGTAAATTAGCTTGTATGACATATTTTTGACCTTCTTTAAATTTATATTGCCAATTTTTACCTACTTGCAAAATATCACCGCAACACTCATGCCCAATAATGATTGGATTGTTTTTTAAATCTGGTGGTGTTTTTTTATGGTTTTCTCCTTGATTTACTAGCTTTAGTGAAGACATGCACATACTGTCAACAATAACAGATACCAACACTTCATCGTCAGTGATTGGTGGAAGTTCAAAAGATTCTAATTGAAGATCATTTTTCCCATATAATCTAACGGCTTGAGTTTTCATATATTCCTCTTTAATAAATTAAATTTGATACAAATTTATACTCAATATTGCTTACCCAGTTATACTGATAGTTGTAAGAAGAAATATTTATAACAAATTGTTTTAATGTTTTTTGTTTGCGTTTTAAGCGAGAATACCTAACCCATAACCAATAATACCTACAGCAAATAAAGCAAAAATTAAGATAATTGGGCTGACCTTTTTTCTGAGTAATTTCATCATTAACAATGTTAAAGCTAGCGGGAGTAAACCAGGTACGAGATCGTTGAGTATACCTTGTACTGTCATAATGATTTCATTACCATTTGTATCGGTAGTTTTAGATACCACTAAAGGTACATTTATTGAGGTCCATTTTGTCACCAATACTCCCATAATAAATAAACCAAGAATGGAAGCACCTTCTGTCAGTTTAGGCAAGATACTACCCGAAAGATCTTTAACAATACCTATTCCTTTTGATAATCCATAGGTTAAACCATACCATTTCATGGCAAGTCTGACTAAATTAAACAAAATAAAAAATAATAATGGACCTGCAATATTACCTGTGAGAGCTAAAGATGCACCAAGTGCCGCAGTGATAGGGCGCAATGTTCCCCATACAAGAGGATCGCCTACTCCAGCTAAAGGACCCATTAATCCAATTTTGAGGCTATTAATTGTTCCATCATTAATTGGTGCGCCATTTGCTTTTGCTTCTTCCATCGCTATGGTGACACCAAGCACAGGGCCACACATTGCAGGGGTTGTGTTGAAAAAGGATAAATGTCTTTTTAATGCTTGGCGTTGTTCATCTTTTGTATGATATACTCGTCTAATTGTTGGAATCATATCTACACAAAAAGCAAGTGCATGGATACGTTCATAATTAAAAGAAGCTTGTTGAAAATTAGAACGAATAAATGTGCTAATCACATCTTTTTTCTGAACGGTTTTTAACATCTCTTTCATAATAAAATTCCTATAATTAATCATCTAACTCATCATCAGTGATTATTTGATTGGTATTTGCTGTCGAATTTATAAATTTGTCATTGTTTTTTATTACATTAAACTTTGGATTTAATTGAACATAAATAATGGCAAAAATAACTCCTAAAATACCAAATGAAAGTAAACTAAAATTTAAATATCCACCTAAGACAAAACCCAAATAGAAAAATGGTGCTAAATATTTAACAATCATCATGTTTAATACCATTGCATAACCAACTACAACGATAAATCCACCAGCTACTGAAAGACCACCAGTGACAATATCTGGTAACATATTTAATAAAGATTGTACGGTGTTTGCGTCAACGTAAATTGCAACAAGCGTAGCTGGGATAGATACTCTTAATGCTTGCACAAAAAGCGCACTAAAATGAAGTAACTCGATTTTCCGAAATTGAACCTTTTCTGCTGCTTTATCGGCTTCATGCTGAAATATAACTGTAATAGTTCTTGCAAAAACAGTTAATATTTGTCCTGCTGCTGCAACAGGAAGAGCTATAGCTATTCCTGTTTGGATATCTTGCCTTCCGATAACAACTAATATAGTTGAAATTACACTAGCCAATGCTGAATCTGGAGATTGGGCTGCCCCTATATTCATCCAACCCAATGCTATGAGTTCAAGTGTACCGCCTAAAATGATACCTGTTTTTACATCACCTAATATTAAGCCTACTACGGTACATGCAATTAATGGACGATGTGTTTGAAATTCATCAAGTACACTTCCCATCCCTGCTATGCACGAGAAAATAAAAATGAACATGATTTGAAGTATTGAAATATCCATGTTTCCCTCCTGCTAATTATTATGTTAGTACGGATAACCCTGCTAAAGCATTTTAATAAAATCAATATCAGGATCGGTAATAACAACTTTTAAACATAAGTTGATGCCCATCTCATGCAATTTTTTAAATGAAGATATATCATTTTCATCAACAGAAACGGCTTTGGTAATTTGTTTTTTTCCCTCTTTAAACGACATTCCTCCAATATTAACCTCTTTAATGGGGACACCTGCATTGACTAATCGTAAAACATCGGTTGGGTTTGTAAAAAGATAAAAAACAGTGTCATTTTCGTATTTAGGATTTTTGTAGACTGCTGCGGCCTTATTAATACTTATCACTGAAACTTTAATTCCTGGTGGAGCCGCTTGTTTAACTAGTGTTGAACGTATTTCATCATTAGCAACTTCATCACTGACGATGATAATTCTTTCAGCCTTGGCTTCTTTTGTCCAAACGGTAGTAACTTGACCATGAATCAATCTATCATCAATACGAACTAAATTTATGATCATTTATAATTCCTCCCTTGTAGGTTCATTTTTATATAACAATTTGAAAGATTTAATAAAATTTAACTTAGTTTCGTTTAATTGTTCAAATACGTTTTCAATATTGATAACAGAGAAATCAAGATTTAATAGCTCTAAGCAAAGAGGTAGAGATAATCCAGTAATTACTTCGATATTACCTAATTGCATTGCTAGAATGGTGGCTGCGTTATAAGGGCTACCTGAAAATATATCAGTGATGATGATGAACTGTTTCGATTCTGATTGGTTAATAATTTTTAGATATTTGCCTTTTAGACTATCAATACTATCCCCTGGTTCAAAAGTTATAGTATGTAAATTAGGGTATTGTCCTGCAATCATCTCAATGCTATTTTTCATTTCATATGCAATTTTTCCGTGTCCAGCCAAAATAATATTCATTTAACACCTCTCACAAATTCTCTTTATTAGTCACAAATGTTTATTTGAGTTTAAATTTACATTCACATATTCTCAAAGTAAATCACTAATGTGAATAATTGTGATGTAGATTGGATTTTTTGTGAAAATAAGCGGAAAGATGTTCTTTATTTTTAAAAGGAATTGTGAACTATTGTCAAGAATTTTAATATTTAAAGAAGATTTGGTATAAAAAAATATATAATTAATATGTTTTGGTTATGATCAAAGCGATTAACAAATTTAAGCTTGTAAAATTTGCATTGTAAATGTTTTTTTTAAGTAAAACCCACGTGGTCGAGTTAAAATAATATCACCATTTTCACCAATTGCTTCCGTAAGAGCTTGCCCATTGGCTGCTTTAGGCCTAATTTGTAAATAAGTACCATATCGAGCAGTAATTTTTTCAACATGCCCTAGTGCTATCATATCCATTAACTCTTCCCAGTCTTGTTTGAGCTGTTGCTCTTGTTCTTTAGTTGGTGTCCACATAATAGGTTTTCCAACTTTTCTATCTGCGAGAGGAATAGTTCTTTCACCTTCTATCGGAATCCAAAGCACTTTTGCAAGTTTATATCTAACATGGCTTGTCTCCCAAATAACACCATGATTAGCCATTAATGGTGTGACACTAACGAAGGTTGTTTCAAGTGGTTTACCGTGTTTATCAACAGGAATAGTTTTAAGCTCTATACCAAGATTAGCAAAATCTTGCTCAGCTTTACTACCAGCATTTGCTCCTAAAAAAGTTTCAATAAGATTGCCTACCCAACCCTTTTGTTTATTTAGATTATTCGGTATAGGTATGTTTAAGTATTGTGCTATCTCGCCAAAAGTAAAACCTGCTGCTAACTGAGCTCGTTGCAATAATTCTTGTTCACTATTAGGAAAAAATATAGGCATGGCAAAAATAGTTAACTTACTTGTTAAGAAAACACAGTCAATTATATTGACTGTGAATCTTAAAATAAAGAGTTATTAGCTTAACTTTTCAACCCAACTTGCATAGCTATTAATAATAAGGATTAAGAATTCTTTACTTTTTTCAGTAATATTACCACTTTCATCAAAAGCAGAAGCTACATTACCAATATAAGCTTCAGGCTGTTGTAATGTCGGCATATCAAGAAATACTAATGATTGACGAAGTTGATGGTTAGCGCCAAACCCACCAATTGCACCTTGTGAAACGGAAACAATTGCAGCGGCTTTTTTAGACCAAATGCTCTTACCATAAGGACGAGAACCAATATCTATTGCATTTTTGATAACAGCAGGAACTCCACGATTATATTCTGGTGTCACAAAAATAACACCCTGACAATCGGCTACTTCTTTGCGGAAACGAGTATAAGAGGCAGGAGGGGTATCATTATCAATATCTTCATTATATAAAGGTAAATCGCCAATTTGAATAATTTGTAATGAAAGTGATGGTGGTGCAATTTTTTGAAAAACTTTTGCTACTTTTAAGTTATAAGAGTCTTTGCGCAAACTTCCTACCAGTACAGCAATTTTTTTACTCATCTTAAATCTCCACTTTTTTATAAGAGGTATTTTTAACACCTCTTAAATTAATAGTATTTGTTAATGTCCTGATGAGTCGACTTTTCGGCCTGCTTCAAATAAGAACCATGCACGTTGTTCTGTTTGATCGATCCACTCTTCAATTAAACTGGCAGTAGCGGTATCATTGTATTTATCACAAATATCATGTGCAACACGCATACGTTCTGTTAGTTTTACATTATCTTGGCATAGCTCGGCAAGCATATCTGATGGTTCAACGAAATCTGCATCATTATCAGAAATACTCTGTAATTTAGCAATGTGACCAATTGAGCGTAGAGTTGTGCCACCTAACTTACGGACACGTTCCGCAATCGGATCTGTCATTGCAAATAGCTCTTCACCTTGATCATCTAGCATTAAGTGGTAATCACGGAAATGAGGGCCACTAACATGCCAATGAAAGTTTTTAGTTTTTAAATATAAAGCAAATACATCTGCTAAAACAGAATTCATTGCTCCAGAAATATCTTTTGATGCCTTTTGTCCTAAATCAGTAGGAAACAAAATAGCTGATTGTTGTAGTTTTTTAGCAGAAGCCGTACTTTTAGCCATGATATATTCTCCTTTAAATTGAATAATAAATACCCGTATTGACAAAATTACGCCAACTTAATGTTAATGTCCAATAAAAAACGTTAATTTTTTACTATCATTGCTATTTCAGTAACCTATGGTTTTTTTATTTCTTTCTTCTTTCTTATTTTTATTTATCTGAAACAATATATTTCAAAATAAAAGAAAATATTTCAAAATGTGATTTAGTTAAAAGTTTTTATATTTCAAAGTTGATAGCATTAATGCGAAATTTAACTCAATAGGAGACAATATGATTGATGCTATTTCATTTGGTGCCGAATGGTTTATTGGTTTATTCCAAGAAGGCGGCAAGGTATTTGTGGGTATGGTAACAAGTATATTACCATTATTAATTTCATTACTCGTTGTGATGAACGCAGTGATTAAATTTATTGGGCAAGAACGTATTGAACGTTTAGCGCAAGCTTGTGCGGGCAATCCTGTTTCTCGATATCTATTATTACCACTTATCGGAACTTTCGTATTTTGTAATCCAATGACATTAAGCCTAGGTCGTTTTATGCCAGAGTTTTACAAACCGAGTTATTATGCAGCTTCATCTTATAGTTGCCATTCAATGAATGGACTCTTTCCACACGTTAACCCTGGTGAACTTTTTGTTTATTTGGGAATAGCTGCTGGTTTAACTACCCTAAATTTACCTTTAGGTCCTCTTGCTGTGAGTTATTTCCTTGTTGGTTTAGGTACTAACTTCTTTAGGGGGTGGATTACTGACTTTTGTACTGCCATTTTTGAAAGAAAAATGGGCATCAAGTTAGAAAGAAAAGTTCATCTATAATAAAAATAAGGAATATAAAAAATGGCAAAATTTATCCACATTGAAAAAGGCGAAGCAGGTTGGGGTGGACCTTTGGAACTTCCAGTTATTGCTGGTAAAAAAATTGTTTATATTGCAGCAGGTACTCGTCCAGCCATAGTTGACACTTTAGTTGATCTAACAGGTTGGGAAGCTATTGATGGTTTTAAAGATGGTGAGCCGCCTAAAGATGAAATTGGCGTTGCTGTGATTGATTGTGGAGGAACATTACGTTGTGGAATTTATCCAAAAAATCGTATACCAACTATCAATATTCATGCCACAGGTAAATCAGGCCCTCTGGCTCAATATATTGTTGAAGATATTTATGTTTCTGCGGTAAAACCTCACAATATCAAACTAATAGAAAAAGAAGGCGATGTTGTAAGCGAACCAGCAACAAACGATAAATCGTCTGAATTTAAAGATTATGACAGCAGCAAAAAAATTACTGAACAAAGCGATGGTTTGTTAGCAAGAATTGGTATCGGTATGGGTTCTGGCGTTGCTGTCTTCTTCCAAGCTGGCCGAGATACAATTGACACTGTACTGAAAACAATACTTCCTTTTATGGCGTTTGTATCGGCACTAATTGGTATCATCATTGCATCTGGATTGGGTAACTTTATTGCGCATGGGCTAGTACCACTGGCAAACAATCCGCTTGGATTGGTTATTTTAGCCTTAATTTGTTCATTTCCATTACTTTCCCCATTCTTAGGTCCTGGTGCGGTTATTGCTCAAGTTATTGGGACATTAGTTGGTGTTCAAATTGGACTTGGTAATATTCCACCGCATTTAGCATTGCCAGCATTGTTTGCCATTAATGCACAAGCAGCATGCGACTTTATTCCGGTTGGTTTATCACTTGCTGAAGCTAAACAAGATACAGTTCGAGTAGGGGTACCATCGGTGTTAGTTAGCCGCTTTTTAACCGGTGCGCCAACAGTATTAGTTGCATGGGCGGTATCGTTATTTATCTATCAATAGATTGTCTAAAAAATGGGATGGTTCCATCCCATTTTAAACTAACGTTAAAAATAAAAAGCTTGGATTAAGTGAAAGCAAGAAATAAGAAGGTTAATGATGTCAAATATTATCTATCAATCAAAAATTAGTCAAATTGGTGAGTTTGCTCAAGATGCATTAACTGATGGTATGTTAATCCTGTTTAAAACTGGAGCACCAGCAGATTTAGCGGATTATTGTTTTGTGCATAGTCATGATGATTTAAAACAAGATTTACAAGTTGGGCAGACCATTTATCTAGGTAAACAGAGTTACAAAATTACCGCGGTGGGTGATGTTGCTAGTGTTAATTTCCGTGAATTAGGTCATATCACATTAAAATTTGATAGTAATAATCAAGCCGAATTACCAGGAACCATTCATATAGAAGGCGAAACTCCAAGTCAGCTTTTTGTGGGTGATGAAATTAGAATTGTAAATGATTAAGGAACATAAAAAATGAAACAAGTAGCAGTTGTTATAGGTGGCGGACAAACTCTTGGTGAATTCTTATGTAAAGGTATCGCTGATGCTGGATACAAAGTTGCCGTTGCAGATTTGAATGCCGCTAATGCAAACAAAGTTGCAGATGAAATAAATCAAAAACATGGCGCTAGCACGGCAAAAGGCTTTGTTGTTGATGCAACCAAAGAAGATAGTGTCATCAAGTTAGCACAAGACGTTGAAGCTACATTTAAACATGCTGACTTATTAGTCTACAGTGCAGGAATTGCACGTGCAGCTCCAATTACCAGTTTTGCATTAAGTGATTTTCAATTATCGGTTGATGTCAACTTAACTGGTTATTTCTTATGTGCGCGTGAATTTGCAAAATTAATGGTAAAACATAATACCGCTGGTCGTATTATCCAAATCAATTCGAAATCTGGAAAAGTGGGTAGCAAACATAATTCAGGATACAGCGCAGCCAAATTTGGTGGGGTAGGGTTAACACAATCACTTGCCCTAGATCTTGCTGATTGTGGTATTACTGTAAACTCATTAATGTTAGGTAACTTATTAAAATCCCCTATGTTCCAATCGTTAATACCACAGTATGCTAAAAAATTAGGTATTCCTGAAAACCAAGTGGAACAAGTTTATATTGATAAAGTTCCCTTAAAACGAGGTTGTGATTATCAAGATGTACTTGACGTATTGCTATTTTATGCAAGTGATAAAGCATCATATTGCACAGGGCAATCAATCAACATTACTGGTGGACAAGTGATGTTCTAGTTAAAATAAAGTGCGAAAGTTAATTTAAACTTATCGCACTTTTTATTCTAGCTTAAAAAATGGAAAAATATTAAATATGACGACTACTCTAATTGCTATAGCGCTTATTGCTTGGTGTATTCAAATTATTTTTAGTTGGTTTCAAATTCGTCGTTTCAATAAAGCGTTTCTAGCTTTAAAAAAAGGTTGCTACTTAGGTGTTGGTCGTAGTAAAAGTAAACGATTTAGACCAAGAGTATTAATCGCAATTTCATTAGATGAAAATAAAGTTGTGATTGATTCTATCATAATGAAAGGGATCACGGTATTTGCATTGCCTAAATCTATTTCCCAGCTCCATGGCTTATCTGTATCAGAAATAATCCCTGAAAAAATATTTCCAAACGACGTAATATCACAAAGTGCGTTGATTGTTGCCTTAACAGCAAAAAATTAATAATTATCTTTTATTTTGAAAAGTAATTTCTTTCATTATAAAGTATAATGGTTTGCAAAATAAAATTTCCTATATACTAATAATGATGGAATCATAATATGAAAGTAAGGCAACGACAAACAGCTATTTTAGAATACTTGCAAAATAATGGGCAAGTTAGTATTGATGAATTAGTTGAGTATTTCAAAACGACTGGAACTACAATTCGTAAAGATCTCACTCAACTCAGCCAAAGTGGTCTAGTTTTACGTACTTACGGCGGCGCCATGTTAAACCGTGAAATTGGTGATAGAGCTATTGATCATAAAACTTATATTAACATTGCATCTAAAAAATCAATTGCATGCGAAGCAGTTAAATTGATCCACGAAGGTGACTCAATTATTTTTGACTCTGGAAGTACTGTTGCTCAGATGATTCCTATACTGACAAGTTTCAATAATTTGACTATTATGACTAACAGCTTACACATTGTAAATGAACTTGTTGCACATAATAATGATCATACTATTATCTTATCAGGTGGCACTTTTCGCCGTAAATCGGCCTCTTTTCACAGTAACAGTGCATCAACTGCGGCCATATTTGAATCTTACACTTTTGATAAACTATTTATGGGGGCCGATGGGATTGATTTAGTAGGGGGCGTGACAACATTTAATGAAAGCTATCACGGCAGTGTTGCCATGAGTAAAGCTGCGGCAAAATTAATATTATTAGCTGACTCAACCAAGTTTGGCAGGCGTAGTCCTAATGTTGTGTGTGACTTAAATGCTGTTGATACCATCATCACCGACAATAAATTAGATGACAAATATTATGAAGCACTCATACAACGAGGCATCAAAGTCATTAAAGTAGACGTAATTGATAAAGAATAAAAAATAGCATTGTTTAAATGTTGCATTAGCGGGAATCTATTTGAGTGATGCAAATTATTAACAAAACAAATTTAATTTACTCAAAATTAAAAACCCGCTAAAGCTGAGTGGCTAACAAGCGTACCGACTTATCACCTTAAAATAACAATCTAGCACGAATTGTTCCTGGCACGTTTTTCAGTTTAGATAACAACTCTTCAGCCTTACTTTGTTTAACTCTATCGATATCAATAACAACATAACCAATCTGAGGATCAGTTTGTAAATATTGTGCTGAAATATTAAGCCCTTGTTCAGCGAATAACGTATTGATAGCAGTTAGAACACCAGGTTGGTTACGATGAATATTAATAAAACGACTAGAGCCTTTAGCTGGAATAGGTAAAGAGGCTTCAGGAAAATTAACTGCTGAAAGTGTTGCACCAGTATCAGAATATTTAGCTAGTTTACTTGCGACCTCAATCCCAATATTTTCTTGTGCTTCGCTAGTTGAACCACCGATATGCGGAGTAATAATTACATTATCAAATTGACATAATGGAGATTCAAAAGGGTCGTTGTTACTAGCAGGTTCTGTTGGAAAAACATCAATAGCTGCCCCACTGAGTTTTTTGGCTTTCAAAGCTTTAGTTAAAGCCTCAAGATCGATAACTTTACCGCGTGAAGCATTGATTAAAATTGCGTCTTGTTTCATTGCATCAATTTCGTTATCACTAATCATTTTGATGGTTGTTGGATTTTCTGGCACATGCATTGAAACAATATCGCTTATTGCTAGTAATTCTTTCATTGTTGAAACTTGTTTAGCATTACCTAAAGGTAGTTTTGTTTCAATATCATAAAAATAAACATTCATCCCTAACGATTCAGCCAAAATACTTAGTTGGCTACCAATATGCCCATAACCAATAATACCCAAATTTTTACCACGAGCTTCGTGTGAACCTGTCGCAATCTTATTCCATTTTCCTCGGTGTGCTTTAGCATTTGCATCTGGTACTCGACGAAGTAATAATATTGCTTCGGCTAATACTAGTTCTGCTACAGATCGCGTATTTGAAAATGGTGCATTAAAAACAGGAATCCCTTTTACTGTCGCTGCATCAAGATCAACTTGGTTGGTACCTATACAAAAACAGCCAATGCCAGCAAGTTTAGGTGCAGAATCGATAATGTCCTTAGTTAATTGTGTTCTTGACCGGATCCCAATAAACCGGACATCTTTCAGAGCTTGCTTAAGTTCTTCAGGCGATAATGCGCTTTTATGATATTCAATATTGGTAAAGCCGGCGGATTTTAATATTTCAATTGCGCTAGGATGAACTCCCTCAAGTAATAAAAACTTATTTTCATCTTTGGTTAAAGTTTGAATAACCATTATTTCCTCTCTTTCCTTCAGCATACAAATTGGTACTTATAATTAAATACCATTATTAACTTTATTGTAGTAAATGATTTTATCTCAGCTCTTTTACACCCGTACTGCATCCAACAAGCGCAATATCAGCGCCTTTATTGGCAAATAATCCAACAGTAACCACACCTGCAATGCTATTAATTCGGTTTTCAAGCTCCATTGGTTTGGTAATGACAAGATCATGAATATCTAAAATCACATTACCATTGTCAGTTATAACGCCTTGACGATATATTGGTTTACCGCCCAGCTTATATAACTCACGAGCAACATATGAACGAGCCATTGGGATTACTTCAACCGGTAATGGGAATTTACCTAATACATCAACAACTTTTGATTCATCAACAATACAAATAAATTGTTTAGCTATGGCTGAAACAATTTTTTCGCGTGTTAAAGCTGCGCCACCTCCTTTAATCATTTGCAACTGGTGATTAATTTCATCTGCACCATCGACATAGACATCCAAATAATCGACTTCATTACAATCGAGAACAGGAATACCATAGCTTTTTAATTTTTGGGTGGATGCTTCCGAACTAGATACAGTACCTTTGATTTGATCTTTTATTGTAGCTAATGCATCAATAAAATGGGATGCAGTAGAGCCTGTTCCTACACCAATAAAAGAATCAGGTTTGATAAATTTTAAGGCTGACCAGCCTACGGCCTTTTTTAATTCGTCTTGTGTCATAATATCACCCCTATTTTGAGGATAATTTTTCTTAAAAAAAATAAAATTTTGAAAGCAAAATTGTTGAAGATATGGCATAGTACCCAATTAGAAAGCAAAAATCATTAGGATTTTAAGAATTAAATCAACTTTGTGATAGGTTTAAAACTTATTACGATATTAAAGTAGATTAAATATTTGAGCAATGATCAAATCATTAATAAAGAGATTATGAAGCGTCCAGATTATAGAGCGTTACAAGCATTAGATGCGGTGATAAAGGAACGAGGATTTGAAAGAGCTGCTGATAAATTGTGTATTACACAACCTGCGGTTTCGCAACGTATCAAACAATTAGAAAGCTTTTTTGGTCAACAACTGCTAGTTAGGACCATTCCTCCGAAAGCAACCAAACAAGGTGAGCACCTGCTTGGCTTATTACATCAAGTTGAATTATTAGAACAGCAATGGTTAGGTGATAACGAGCAAAATGCCACACCGTTGTCGTTATCTATTGCGATTAATGCTGATTCTTTAGCAACTTGGTTTTTACCTGCGTTAAAACCAGTTTTAGATAAAAATATCTTACGTTTTGATATTCAAGTCAAAGATGAAGAACATACGTTAGAATTATTGCGTTTAGGGACAGTAGTTGGTGCGATTAGCATTCAAGCTAATCCTTTACCAGGTTGCTTGTCTGATTTATTAGGTGCTTTAGACTATATTTTTGTGGCTTCACCTGATTTTGCTAAAAAGTACTTTCCAACTGGGGTAACTCGATCATCTTTATTAAAAGCGCCTGCTGTTGCATTCGATCATTTAGATGATATGCATCAGGCCTTCTTACAAGAAAACTTTAACCTTACGCCAGGTAGTGTAATTTGCCATATCACTAGTTCATCTGAAGCTTTTGTGCAATTAGCTAAACAAGGTTCGGCCTGCTGTATGTTACCAAAGTTGCAAGTTGAGCAAGAATTAAAAAATGGTGAATTAATTAATTTAACTGATGGGTTATATCAAAGACGTATGCTATATTGGCATCGTTTTGCTCCTGAAAGTAGTGTAATGCAAAATATCTCTGAAACCTTGATTCGTTATGCACAACAAACATTATCATAGCCTCAGGATTTAGATCACAAATAATAGATAAATTAAGTGATTTTTATACTGAAACAAATACTTACCTGAAACTTTTTAACAAAATAAAGTCTATATTTAAAGAGCTGAAGATATGAGCCAATTAAAAAATGATCGTTATTTACGAGCTTTACAATGTTTGCCTGTAGACTATACACCAGTTTGGATGATGCGACAGGCTGGTCGTTATTTACCTGAGTATCGTCAATTAAGATCAAAAGCGGGTGATTTTATGACGATGTGTCAAACGCCAGAATTAGCTTGTGAGGTCACCTTACAACCATTACAACGATTTGAGCTTGATGCTGCTATTATTTTCTCTGATATTTTAACAATCCCTGATGCTATGGGGCTTGGCTTATATTTTGAATCGGGTGAAGGACCTAAATTTAAAAAATCGATATCTTGCATATCAGATATTGAACAATTACCCATCCCAGATCCAGAGCAATCACTTAAATATGTGATGGATGCGATTCGATTAACAAAAAAAGAACTCAATGGTAAAGTTCCACTAATTGGTTTTTCGGGAAGCCCATGGACACTAGCCACCTACATGATTGAAGGGGGCAGTAGCAAAGCATTCACCAAAATTAAAAAGATGCTTTATAGTGAGCCCAAAGCGTTGCATCAACTACTTGAAAAACTAGCAAACAGTATCGCATTATATTTAAATGCACAAATTCAAGCGGGAGCACAATCGATTATGATTTTTGATACTTGGGGCGGCGTATTAAGTCATCAAAGCTATCAAACATTTTCACTTGACTATATGCAACAGATCTTATCGCAATTAAAACAAGGTAAAAAAAGTCAAGATATAACCTCGTACATTCCTGTTACTTTATTTACTAAAGGAGGAGGAATATGGCTTGATCGTATTATTAATACAGGTTGTGATGCGGTGGGAGTGGATTGGACTGTAAATTTAAGCCAGATTACTCAAAAAGGGAAAATAGCAGTACAAGGGAATTTAGATCCTTCCGTTTTATATGCAGGAAAGCAAACAATTGAATCCAACGTAGAGGCCGTTCTTAATGAATATGGCTATCACAATGGGCATGTTTTTAATTTAGGGCATGGTATTCACCAAGATATCCCTGTAGAGAATGTACAGTATTTGATTGAAGCGGTACATCGACTATCAAAAAGGTTTCATCATGATTAAAAATCCTGTTCAATTAAGGCTAGAAAAGTTACCACAATGGAAACAACGTCTATTTATGGTCTGCTTATGTGAACGAATGTATCCCAACTTTGTTTTTTATTGTCATCAACAACATCATGAAGATGATGCTAAAAATTATAAAAAAATACTGGATTTAGTTTGGGAATCACTATTAGTTGAAGATGTAAAAATCAATTTTGATTTACAGCTTGAGAAATTAGAACTCATTATTCCAACTGTAACTGATGATAGTCCTTATATGGTTTATCCAGCCATCGATGCTTGTCATGCACTTGGTGAGGTCTTACACTCTTACTTGAGTGGTGAAATCGCTGAACATACAGCTAAAGTCAGTAGTATATCAGCAACTACAGTTGCTGAATTTGAAATGACCAAAACAAATGTTAATCTTTCAGAAGATGAACAACAAACTTTGCCTAGTGTTATAGATGAATTCGATTTGCAGTGGGAAATATTTCGATTGCTACGCGAAGAAAATAATGAAATGAATGAGTTGATAAAAGGCTTGAAAGATGAAATTCGAGCAGCGGGAGCTAGTAATATTGGTGTTTTTTTGAGCTATCAAGGCGTTTAAAGTGTAATTTTTAAAATTTTTATTAAATTTTTCTTTAATATTGGACAAATATAGACTACATTTAACAGCAATGTAATCTAAGCAACGTTTACAGTAACGACGCTAAAATATTAAGTTTTAGCTTCGTTTATAATGTTAACTTTAACAATAAAATAATATGTAAGGATATACCCATGAATAAAACAGAACTTGTCGACGCTATTGCTAGCAAAGCTGATATTACCAAAGTAGCTGCAAAAACGGCGTTGGAAGCTACATTAGCCGCTATTACTGAATCATTGAAAGCTGGTGAGCCAGTTCAATTAGTTGGTTTTGGTACATTTAAAGTTAATTCTCGTAAAGCTCGTACTGGTCGTAATCCAAAAACTGGTAAAGAAATTAAAATTGCAGCAAGTAAAGTACCAGCATTCGTATCAGGTAAAACTTTAAAAGAAGCAATCAAATAAGTTGCTTTTTCTTACTGTCAACTTGATTGATAGAAGTATTAGGTCATAGGGTATAGTCTTATGACCTTATCAACTCAATAAAAATACATTATTTTAAGGCAAATTGCTTTCGCTTTTTCTTGTTTATAAGTAGTATTAGAACCAAATTAAAATTATATTACTAATAATTTTAAGTGGTTATTTCAACCCATTTCGCTTGTAATATATCAATCAAATCTTGAGGCGCAATTTCAATTTCTAATCCTCTTCGCCCGCCTGATATAAACATTGTTGTGTGCTCACTTGCACTTAAATCAATGAGTGTGGGTAGTTGTTGTTTTTGACCGAGTGGACTAATTCCTCCCACCAAATAACCTGTTACCTTTTGAGCTAAATTAGGATCAGCTAAATCTATTTTTTTACATTTTAGTGCTTTTGCGACTTTTTTAAGATCCAAATGTCTATCGACGGGCAATACACAAACCGCTAACGTCTTATTATTACCGTTTAAACTTACAATCAAAGTTTTAAATACCTGTGTAGCTGTAACATTCAAACTGGGATCAAGTTTATTAACCGCTTCTTGCCCGTAGTTAGTTTGGTTGGGATCGTGTTTATATTGGTGGATATTAAATTTGATTTTTAGCTTTTTAAGTAAATCAATTGCTGGAGTCATAGCTTTTATCCAATAGATTTAGTTAAATCAAAATAGTATATGGTAAGCGATATCCTTACCAAAATAGAGTTGGTAAGGAAATGAATAACAATTAAAGAATTAATTAGTGGTCTTCTTTATTTTTATCATCATTGCTAGTAGACGGTGCTGCTGAGTTAGAGGCACTATTTGCTAGCGTATAAAGACGATAGAAAAAGCTAGTAACAAAAATATCAAAAAAGATACTACAGAAAGAGAAGATGGTATCAAGGACAAAATTGTCACTATCGAACGCAATAGCTAATTGAGTAAAAACCATCACAAATGCAAGGAAGATTAATACCATCAAAATAGCTGAGCGCCACTGGGTTTTTGATGACTGAATGCTTAATGAAAGTGAGTCAAGAATATTGTTTTGACCAGGTTCAACCAGCGAAGCAAAAAAGAAGTTACAAAAGATAATTAAAATTAGAATTGGAATCAGTAATACTAAAAAAATTAATATAAAAATAAGTTCTTTAGGTAAAAGCAAATTTAAACTAATAAGTACTATAGATAACATAAATGAGACTAAAAATATAAAGACTCCAATGATAAGATAAAAAAGAATAATTTTTAATGTATTTGATAACGCTTTAGACAGTAATAGATTTAAATTAAGTTTATCGCTAATATAAAGGTTAGAAATAGTTGCTATACTAATTGCTTTTAAAATAATGCTAATTAGTAATGTCAACATCACGAATAAAACATAGTTAGTTAAATTTTGTGAAAAATAGATTTGTTCAGCTAGATTTTGTTTGTCAAAGAAAGAATTGAAAAACGCATGAATTAAAGCTAGCGTTAAACTAACAAGAACAAATTGCGTAATGCGATTACGAATAAAATTGCATGTTTGTATAAAAACTAAAGAAAAAGAGATTTTTTTTTGCATTTCTATGTAAGTTCCTTATATGTGGTAACTGATTTAGTTACCACTATTATTTTTGAATGATTAAATTCGTAAATTAAGCTTGCAATAATGAAATATCCGCAACTTTTAAGAATAAATTTTGTAGCTTTTTCAAAAGTGCTAATCGATTAAGCCTAATCCCTTCATTGTCAACCATAACCATGACAGAATCAAAAAACGCATTCACTGCCTCTTTTAATGACGATAATTCAATTAACGCATCTTGATAACGGCTTTCACTAAAATACGGTGAAAGTTTATCGGTTAAAATCGCCAATTTTTTAGCTAATTCACCTTCTGCGCCTGTCTCTAGCAAGGCTGCATTGATCTGCTCAGGAATAGTAACCTCAATTTTAGATAAAATATTTGACACACGCTTATTAGCTTCGGCTAATGACGAGGCTTCGGGCAAGGTTCTAAAGTGAGTGACTGCTTTAACGCGTGCATCAAAATCAGCGGGTTTAGTTGGATTAAGTGCTAAAACTGCTTGAATCGTATCAATTGCAAAGCCTTGTTCTTGATACCAAGCTCGGAAACGACCCTGCATAAAATTAACAATATCGTCAACTACGTTTTTATTATTAAGCTTATCGCCATATAATGATGCGGCATAATTGGCTAATTCAACTAGATCTAAAGGCAGTGCCTTTTCAACAATAATACGTAAAACACCAATAGCAGCGCGACGCAATGCAAAAGGATCTTTATCACCCTTAGGATGCTGACCAATACCAAAAATGCCAGCTAAAGTATCCAATTTTTCAGCGATAGAAACTGAACAAGAAACAGCAGTACTTGGTAATTCATCACCAGCAAAACGCGGTTTATATTGTTCTTCAATGGCGGTTGCAACTTCAATACTTTCGCCATCTTTAAGGGCCAAATAACGTCCCATAATACCTTGTGTTTCAGGGAATTCAAAAACAGTATTAGTCACTAAATCGCATTTTGTTAATTTGCCCGCTCGTTTGGCTTGCTCAACATCAGCCCCAATTTTATCGGCAATAAAGCCAGATAACGATTCAATGCGAATTGCTTTATCCTTAACTGTTCCAAGCTGTTGTTGAAATAAAACTGTTTCAAGACGAGGCAAACGGTCTTCTAAACGTTGTTTTAAATCAGTTTGATAAAAGAATTCAGCATCGGCAAGGCGAGGGCGAACCACTTTCTCATTACCCGAAATTACAACTTGTGGATCTTTTGACTCAATATTAGCCACAAAAATAAAGTTTGGTAATAATTTGCCTTGTTTATCATAAACAGGAAAGTATTTTTGATCGCCTTTCATGGTATAAACCAATGATTCAGCAGGAACCTCTAAAAATCGCTCCTCAAATTTAGCAGTTAACACAACAGGCCATTCAACTAGAGAGGAAACTTCTTCAAGCAAATTATCTGTTAAATCTGCTTTACCATTTAATTTTGCAGCTTCTTCTTCAGCTTGTTGTTTAATAATAGATTTACGTTTATCGTAGTCAGCAATTACCTTACCACGTTGTTCCAAAATTTCAGGATACTGGTCTGCATTATCAATAGTGAACTCTTGTTCACCCATAAAACGATGGCCACGAATAATACGATCTGATTTAATCTCTAAAATCGTACCAGGCACAAGCTCATCACCATACAACATGGTAACAGTATGACATGGACGAATAAATTCAACTTGGCGAGCCGCCCAACGCATTGGTTTAGGGATAGGTAATTTGCTTAATGCGGTTTTAACCATATCACATAACAAATTAACAACTGGCTGACCTTTTTGATTTTGAGTATAAGAAAGCCATTCACCTTTATCAGTTTGTATACGTTCAGCCTGATCAACTGTAATACCACAACCACGAGCCCAACCTTCAGCAGCTTTAGTTGCATTTCCATTGGCATCAAAGGCTGCGCTGACCGCAGGACCACGTTTAACTATTTGGCTATCGGGTTGCGTATCATTCAAATTTAAAACTTTTAATGCTAAACGACGAGGCGATGCATACCAAAGCACCTCACCATGTTCTAAATTGGCATTATCAAGCTGCTGTATAAAATTAGCCGCAAAGCTTTCTGCTAACGTGCGGAGTGATTTTGGTGGTAACTCTTCGGTACCAATTTCCACTAAAAATGTTTTTTGCATAATCTTCTAATTCCTACTTTGATGCACTTTCGTTAGATTGTGAATTTTGGCACATAGGGAAGCCAAGTGCTTCGCGAGATGCGTAATAGGCTTCCGCCACCATTTTGGTTAATGTTCTGATGCGCAAAATATAACGTTGTCGCTCAGTTACTGAAATCGCTTTACGAGCATCAAGTAAATTAAAACAGTGGGCCGCTTTTAAGATGCGTTCATAAGCAGGTAGTGGTAGTGGTTTTTCTAACTCAAGCAAAAACTTGGCTTCTTTTTCGTGTTGTTCAAAACAATAAAATAAAAATTCAACATTGGCGTATTCAAAATTATAAGTGGACTGCTCAACTTCGTTTTGATGGAACACATCACCATAGGTTGTTTTACCAAATGCTCCATCACTCCAAACCAAATCATAAACACTATCTACGCCTTGAATATACATTGCTAAGCGTTCAAGTCCATAAGTGATTTCACCAGTAACTGGTTTACATTCAAGCCCACCAACTTGTTGAAAGTAAGTAAATTGGGTTACTTCCATACCATTTAACCAAACTTCCCATCCAAGCCCCCAAGCACCAAGGGTTGGGTTTTCCCAATTATCTTCAACAAAACGGATATCATTAACAGTTGGATCAAGACCTAATTGTTTTAACGAACCTAAATAAAGCTCTTGAATATTATCAGGAGAAGGTTTTAAGATAACTTGAAATTGATAATAATGCTGAAGCCTGTTTGGATTCTCACCATAGCGGCCATCGGTTGGGCGGCGAGATGGTTGAACATAAGCTGCATTAATAGGTTCTGGCCCAAGCGCTCGTAGGCAAGTCATCGGGTGAGACGTTCCCGCACCGACTTCCATATCCAAAGGCTGAATCACAGTGCATCCCTGATTAGCCCAGTAGTCTTGTAACGTAAGAATTAACCCCTGAAAGGTTTTGACATTAAACTTTTGCATGATGTTATCTTTATGGTTGAATTGATATTTCGATAATTTAAATAGTGCTATATATTATACTTTTTATCAATACTTGTGAAATGCCTAATCAGGCTCTGTCTAATATTGAATAAATGATTGATTTTTCTTTAAAATAAAAAAATTAAATAAAATCAATGCTCTACCTGAACGTTTTTTATGGAAAAGTAGAACCACATATAACCTTTTCTGATTAACATTAATTAATCTTTTAATATCAGCTAAATAGATTATATTTTATTGGTAATATGTAATGTACCTTATTTAGTTGTTGGATAAATAGCCACGACATTTATGTATTATTTTTATTGTCATTTGTTAAAAATTGACAAATTTCTTGTTGTGATTTGAGTGTTCTAATGTTTTGTAAGACTTCTGACGCTTGAACATAGTGCCGTTTTAAGTAAGCAAGCCATTGTTTGATGCGAGCAGAGTGATAAAGCGGTTTAGCACTATCAATAGATGATGTTGCATAGTGAATTAAAATTTCCATCACTTGTTGCCAATTTAATGCTGATTGCTCAGTTCGTATCATATTAGCTAGGTTTGGAATAGTTAAAATACCGCGCCCTAGCATAATGTCATTAGTTTGGCTTTGGCTTATGCAATTTTTTGCATCTGCAATAGAGAAAATTTCACCATTAGCAATAACAGGAATTTTTAAGTGCTGTTTGATTTGGCCTATTGTTTGCCAATCTATTTTTTCGGATTTATAGCCGTCTTCTTTGGTCCTTCCGTGAATTGCTATTTCGTTGGCTCCGGCAAGTTCAATTGCGTTGGCAATTTCGTGACAATGCGATTTATTATCCCAACCTAAGCGAATTTTGACTGATAATTTATTTGTTGTACCTATAGCTTGTCGTACCTGGCTGACAATATTAAATATCTGCTCTGGATATTGTAATAAATAAGCGCCACCGTGGCTGCCAACTACAGTTTTGGCTGGGCAACCAAAATTGATATCTATACCATAAGAACCTAATTCGATAGCTTTAATAGCATTTTCAGCCATCCACTCTGGTGACTGTCCTAAAATTTGGACACGAACTGGCGTGTCAGATTCGGTTTTTCCATTATTGTAAAGTTCAGGACATAGGCGATAGAAAGTCCTATTTGATAATTTGTGATGGGTCACTCTGATAAATTCTGTAACACAATAATCAAATTGGTTAATTTCAGTTAAAAGTTGCCTGACTTGATAATCCAGTACTCCCTCCATAGGAGCTAAAATAATTCGATTAATTTTCATTGAGAAACCTGATTGGTATTACCATTACCACAAACGGGACAATTAGGTTGTTTGGTAAATTTAACTTGGCTAAACTCCATTGTCATTGTATCAGTCATTAATACACGACCAATTAATGGTTTTCCATATTGAGTTAACACTTTTATCGCTTCTAAGGCTTGCATGGAACCAAACATTCCAACAAGCGGAGCCATGACGCCGGTCTCAACACAAGTGAGTTGATCTTTACCAAATAAGCGACTTAAACAGTGATAACAGGGTTCATTAGGTTGGTATGTAAATACACTTAATAACCCCTCCATACGGATTGCCGCTCCAGAAACTAACGTTTTTTTTACTTGAAAGCAACAGCGGTTAATTTGCTCTCGTGTCACTAGGTTATCCGTACAGTCTATGACAATATCATGTTGTTTAATAAGTGAAATAAGCTTATTATCATCAAGTCGCTGATTTACTGTTTCAATTAACGTATTGGCATTTATATTGGTTAAGGCCTCTTTTGCCACCTCGACTTTGTATTGATTAATAAAGCTTTCGGTATATAAGATTTGTCGATTTAAGTTGGATTTTGATATGGTGTCAAAATCAACTAACGTTAATTTTCCTAAACCTGATGCCGCTAAATAGAGTGATGCAGCGCAACCAAGTCCGCCTAAACCAATGATCAGTGCTGAACTGTTTTTCAATATTTGCTGTTTATCAATATCGAAATCACGCAATGTGATTTGTCTATCATAACGAAACAATTCTTGATCTGTAAGTTCTAGCATATTGTGCGATTATTATTGTGGTTAATGAAGCATTATAACAGAAACTTGGCACAACAATGTGCCAAGCTATTAAGATTATTTGTCAAAGCCAGATAGAAAGGTTAAATATTCCTCTTTGGTCATTAGTGGTTTATATTCTGACATCAGCTTCTGTGCAGGTTTGGCATCATCATAAAGTAAATCAATAATTGTACATGCCATCATTTGTGCAGGGCGGATGTAAGCCATTTCTTCATCAAATACCGTATAATCTTTACCATGTAAAACACCTCGAACTGAACCAATCCATGGGTGGCTAACAGGCATAATGTGAGATAAATCTCCAGTATCCGTACTACCTGTCATATGAGGCGCAATCCAAACATTATCAGCACCAATTAGATCTTGTGCATTACTTTGTAAAAAGTCATTAAGTGTTGGATTGTTTTGCAAAGGTAAATAACCTGGTAGATCTTTAATTTCACACGTTGCCCCAACAGCCATTGCTCCAGCTTTTAATGCTTGATTTATTCGTTCATTGGCATCAATCATGGCAGGCACATTGCCTGCGCGCACATAGCTTTCCATTCTGACATCGCTTGGAACTACATTTACTAAATCACCACCTTGGGTAATAATTGGATGGAATCTAATGTAGTCTTTTTCTTGAAATGTTTCACGAATAGCATGCACCCCCATCATTCCCATCATCGCAGCATTTAAGGCATTGACGCCAGCATGAGGCGCTGCAGCAGCATGTGCTGCCTCACCTTTATATTTAATTAATTTTCCGATAAAACCATTGCTAGTTGTTGATATTTCGATAAAACCATTTTGACGTTCATTAGGTACACTAGTTAAATGTATTTGTAATGCCATATCAATATCGTCAAACTCGCCACGTGAAATTAACTCTGGTTTGCCACCAATATATTTGATTTTACCTTCTTTTATTAAGCGATTTCGATAAGTGATTTCAACATATTCTTCAGCTGGAACAGCAAATGGTACGACATCGCCAGCTAAAAATTGCATAGCCCCTGAATCAATTAATCCCATCGTTACTGCCATCATATTTGCAATTTGAGCATTATGTCCACAGCAGTGCGCAGCACCAGATGTTTCGTCAGCAGCAGGGTGATCTGCACAAATAATAGCATCAAGCTCGCCGATAACGGCAATACTATATTTACTACCTTTTCCTCCTTTTAGGCGACCTTTTACTCCTGTTATTGCTAATTTATTTTTAAATGGAATACCTAGTTTTTCAAAAGTTTGCTCAACTTTTTGAGCTGTTTTGTGTTCTTTATAACCAAGTTCAGGTTCTACCCAAATTGATTCAGCAATCGCCTTAATATCGGCTTTACGGTTTGCAATTGCACTACAAACCTTTTTTTTAAGTTCTTCTTTTGTCATAAATTAAATCCTAGTGCAAATTAGATAACACCTTCCCAATGCAAGGTGATTTGAGCAATGATTGCTGCCAAAATAAAAGTGCCTGAAAATACCGCTAATGAAACAGGAATAATTCGCCATGAGATACTTTTAAATAATGCTAAATCTTTACCAATAGCCAATCCAGCATAAGCAAGCACTGGGGTACAAACCGCCAATAAAGAAACCTTGTCAGTAAGTGAAACAACTTGTTCATGAAAAGGGAAAATAGGTGATGAAGCCACTGCGGCTACAACTGATACCCATAAAATAACTGGAAATTTGTTTAATACTGGAATTTTGCCAACAAAATAACCAACAATTGATATAACAACTAAAATTGATAACGCTTCTAATGACAGCATAAAATCAATTTTGTAACCTACTGTATTACCAGCAGCCATAATAATGGCAACTAAGATCAGTAAAAATATTGTTTCTAAACTTTTCATTATAGCGCTCCTTCTTTATTACGTCGTAAACGGGAAAAGATGTTATATAAGAAAGAGGCAAACGGTAGTGAAAATAATGTATAAATATAAATACCAACAACACTCGACATTAAGTTTGCTGTTGTTGCATAGGCTTTGATTTCACTAGCCATTTCTGGATAAAGGTCACTTATTGGAGCAAGTGATGCCGCCATCATACTACCACTTCCAACCCCAGCTCCCATGGCTAAAGCATAAGGATGGAGAATATCTAGTTTTGCCATCACGCTTGCTAGTATACTCATCCAAATAGCACCATAAAGTGTGCCACAAACATACATCGCCATAACGCCTCGACCTTCAGCGGAGTCCAATCCATATTTATCTGCAACAATTGCTATATTCGGTTCGCGAGCAACAGAATAAGTTGCACCTACAGCTTCACGTTTCATGCCTAATATCATTGCTAGTGGCAAACCCAATAAAATCGTACCAGCAAAATGACCTAATTCCTGAAAAATTAATGCTAACTTAGCATCTTTTAGAATCATATCAATCTTAGGACCGACAGAAACGCCAAGCTTGGCAATAAGTAACATCAAAGTTACAATCATGATGGCGCTGGCATTATTCATATTTTTTAGTTTTAATATTTTTAATTTGGGAACACTTATTACTCCACCGATGATCATGGCGTATAACATCGGATACACAGCGATAATCCAAATAGACTGCTTACCGATAAACTCACATGCCAAAACAACGACTAGTGCAAGTAAATGCACTTTATAATCTCGTAAAACTTTCATTATTACTCCTTAATTTATTTAAAATATTTTTAAAGTATCGTTGCCCCTAATGTATTTTTAAAATGATTTAAAGCCCATTGATGACCGATTGGATTAAAGCTGGCTACTGCCTTTTTATGAATAAATATTTTATACCCTAAATTATAGGCATCTACTGCTGTGTGCAATATGCAAATATCAGTACAAACTCCTGTCAAATGGATTTCACTGATGCATCTTTCGCGTAATCGTAAATCAAGATCTGTCCCACAAAAAGCTGAATAGTGGCGCTTATTTATCCAATAGATATGATTAGTATTTTTATATTTTTGATAAAGGTTATCTAAACTACCAAATAATTGTTGTCCTAAAGTACCAATTATATTATGAGGCGGAAAAAGAGAATATTCAGGGTGAAATCTATCAGAAGGGTCATGAGAATCGATAGCAAAAACGACAAAATTATTATTTTTTATAAATGATTCTGCTACGTTTAGCATTTCCGCTTCAATTTTTTGACCAGCTAGGCCTGTAGTTAAAGCTCCATTATCAGCAACAAAATCATTTGTATAATCAATTGAAATTAACGCTTTCATATCAAGTAAATAGGCTATTAAATAATATTAAAGCTTATTAATAAATATTTGATATGACAAGTTATTTTCAATAAGTAATTTGAATATGTTTTTTATAAAATTAAGATCTAATTGGTATCTTTTTGAATTTAATTTATTTTATAAAAACTTTTATAAAGTAAATTTATTATTAAAAACTAACTATAAATAAATTAAATGAAAATTATTTTAAATCATGGTCTTTATACCCTGATAAATTGCTCTATAATAATTATCATTATTGCTAATAGTACACAGGATATTTTAATGAGAACAATTTATTGCGGACAACTCAATGCAAGTTATATTAATCAAGAAGTAACATTATGTGGTTGGGTCAATAAACGCCGAGACTTAGGCGGTATGATTTTTATCGATATGCGTGATCGTGAAGGTATTGTACAAGTTTTTTTTGATCCTGATTATCAACAAGCATATCAACTTGCTGGTGAACTTCGTAATGAATTTTGTATCCAAATTAAAGGCAAAGTAAGAGCTCGTCCGGAAGGTCAAATCAATAAAGATATGGCAACCGGAGAGGTTGAAATTTTGGCAACTGAATTGAAAATATTTAACCGTAGCGATGTATTGCCTCTTGATTTCAATCAAAACAACAGTGAAGAGCAACGTCTAAAATATCGTTATATTGACTTGCGTCGCCCTGAAATGGCAACGATCTTTAAAACGCGAGCTAAAATTACCGCATTTGTTCGTTCGTTTATGAACGAACATGGTTTTTTAGATATCGAAACGCCAATGTTAACCAAAGCAACTCCAGAGGGCGCAAGAGATTACTTGGTTCCAAGTCGAATCCATAAAGGTGAGTTTTATGCGCTGCCACAATCGCCACAATTATTTAAACAATTGCTAATGATGTCAGGATTCGACCGTTATTATCAAATTGTAAAATGTTTTCGTGATGAAGATTTAAGAGCCGATCGTCAACCTGAGTTTACGCAAATCGATGTTGAAACTTCATTTATGACAGCAGAGCAAGTGCGTGATGTTATGGAGAAGATGATTCGTGAGCTTTGGTTACATGTTAAAAATGTGGATTTAGGTAAGTTTCCTATTATGACTTTTGCTGAAGCGATGCGTCGCTTTGGAAGTGATAAGCCTGATCTGCGTAATCCGCTTGAAATTATTGATGTGGCTGATTTGGTTAAAGATGTTGATTTTAAAGTGTTTTCAACACCAGCTAACGATCCGAAAGGACGCGTTGCATTGCTTTGTATTCCAAACGGTGCACAATTAACACGTAAACAACTTGATGAATATACGCAATTCATTTCAGTTTACGGCGCAAAAGGTATGGCTTGGATTAAAGTTAATGAACGTTGCAAAGGGTTAGAAGGTGTACAAAGCCCAGTTGCTAAATTCTTTAATGAATTGCAAATGGAAGCACTGCTTAATCGTGCCAATGCTAAAGATGGTGATATTTTATTATTTGGTGCCGATAGCTATAAAGTAGTGAGTGATGCGTTAGGGGCATTACGTTTAAAAGTTGGTAAAGATTTAGGTTTAACCGATGAAAGTAAATGGGCGGTACTTTGGGTTATTGATTTCCCGATGTTTGAAGAAACAGATGAAGGTTTAAGTGCTATGCATCATCCATTTACGTCACCAAAAGATTATACACCAGAAGAACTTCTGAATAATCCTGAAAATGCTGTTGCAAATGCTTATGATATGGTAATCAATGGTTATGAGGTTGGTGGTGGATCAGTTCGTATTCACCGTAGCGAAATGCAACAAGCCGTCTTTTCAATTTTAGGTATTAATGAACATGATCAACGTGAGAAATTTGGCTTTTTACTTGATGCATTAAAATATGGTACACCTCCTCATGCAGGATTGGCATTTGGATTAGATCGATTAAGTATGTTATTAACTGGAACGGATAATATTCGCGATGTGATAGCGTTTCCTAAAACTACAGCAGCAACTTGTTTACTTACTGATGCTCCAAGCCCAGCCAATATTGCAGCATTGACTGAACTTGGTATTGAAGTAAGTAAAAGATAGTGATATTTGATGCGAAAATTCAAAAAACCTGAATCTGTTCTGGTGGTGATTTTCTGCCAGACAACAAACCGTTGCCTTATGTTACAGCGCCAAGACGACCCTTGTTTTTGGCAATCAGTAACAGGTAGTATGGAAAATAATGAGCTACCACGAGAAACAGCAATTCGTGAGGTTTTTGAAGAAACAGGCATTGATATTATAGGGCAAAATCTTGAGTTAATTGATGCAAAGTATTCCGTTGAATTTGAGATTTTCCCGCAATTTAGACATAAATATGCACCAGAAGTTAAGCTAAATAAAGAACATTGGTTTTATCTGCCTATTATTAATGAGATAATACCAGTACTTACTGAGCATTTAGATTATCAATGGTTAACAATTGATGAAGCAATCAATCTTACTTTATCTCCAAATAACAGTGAAGCTATTGGTAATATTCACAATTTGATTAAATCTAATTAAGAGGTTTGAAAATGAAATTAAGCCTATATGCCGTTGCGTTGTCCTGCTTATGTTTTTTTGTACCAACTTGTAATGCCGATATAAATATAAAAAAGTGCCAACCTAATCAAAATGATTATACTATTTTCGATGAGTATGACGTTAAAATATCAGAGAAGATAATTGATTATAAATTACATGATCAACCTGAAAAACGTGAAAATAGTGTTATTCAGATATTTGCTAATGAAAATAGTGATGATCGAAATGACTGGATAGCCTCGTTTCTATTTGATGATCAATCTGAACAATTTTTATTTTATCAAGTTGATCAAGATAAATTTATTGAAATCGATAAAAAACAATTTGATGCCTTATTACCTAAAATTGTTGAGTGTAATCAAAATAAACAAGTACCTATATATAGTGAAAACTTTGATGCAGATTAGTTAAATATCAAAGCTACATTAGTATTAAGTATTAAAAATGATTTTAGGATTTGGTTAACTCAAGACTATTAAGTAACAGGGAGTAGTAATAAATGAATTTTTCAAATTTTAGAGATTTTTTAGATTATCTTGAACAACAAGGTGAATTAAAAAAAATTACTTTTCCTGTTAATCCTTATCTCGAAATGACCGAAATTGCTGATCGTGTTTTACGTAATGGAGGCCCTGCTTTATTATTCGAAAATCCGATTGGTTATGATATGCCTGTTTTATGTAATTTGTTTGGCACCGCTAAACGTGTTGCAATGGGAATGGGGCGTGAAGATACTTCAGCTTTGCGTGAAATTGGTGAGTTATTGGCATTTTTACGTGAACCCGAACCGCCTAAGGGCATACGGCAATTTTTTAATGTGTTACCTAAGTATAAACAAGTACTAAATATGCCAGTCAAACATCGTTCTTCAGCACCATGCCAAGAGGTGATTTTTAAGGATGATGAGGTGGATTTGACTCGTTTACCTATTATGCATTGCTGGCCCGAAGATGTAGCACCTCTGTTATCTTGGGGACTGACTATTACTAAAGGTCCTTATAAAGATCGACAAAATGTGGGCATTTATCGCTTGCAACTTTTAGGAAAAAATAAATTGATCATGCGTTGGCTGTCACATCGTGGTGGTGCACTTGATTTTGCCGAATGGCAACAAGCACACCCAAACGAAAGATTTCCAGTTAGTATTGCTATTGGAGCTGATCCAGCCACCATTTTAGGTGCAGTGACACCAGTGCCAGATACTCTACCTGAATATGCTTTTTCTGGATTATTACGTGGTAGCCGAACAGAGGTAGTCAAATCGTTATCGAATGATTTAGAAGTTCCAGCTAGTGCAGAGATAATTCTTGAAGGTTATATTGATCCTAATGAGTTAGCATCAGAAGGTCCGTATGGTGATCACACAGGTTATTATAATGAAGTTGAGCAATTTTCCGTATTTACCGTAACGCACTTAACTCGCCGGAAAGATGCGATTTATCACTCAACTTATACAGGTAGACCACCAGATGAACCCGCAATCATGGGACTTGCTTTGAATGAAGTTTTTATTCCAATTTTACAAAAGCAGTTTCCTGAAATTGTTGATTTTTATTTACCGCCAGAAGGATGTTCATACCGTATTGCGATTGTTACTATTAAAAAGCAATATCCAGGTCATGCTAAACGAGTTATGATGGGAGTTTGGTCGTATTTAAGGCAATTTATGTATACCAAATTTGTAATTGTCTGTGATGATGATATTAATGCACGTGACTGGAAAGATGTAATGTGGGCTATTTCGACACGTATGGATCCTCATCGGGATACGACTTTTATTGATAATACACCGATCGATTATTTGGACTTTGCTTCACCTGTATCAGGATTAGGCTCTAAAATGGGTTTAGATGCTACCAATAAATGGACAGGTGAAACAAATCGTGAATGGGGAAAGATAATTAAGAAAGATCCAAAAGTCATTGCCCATATTGACGAAATTTGGGATGAGTTAGGTTTATAGAATTATCTTTAATCAATATTAATTGTATAAATAAAATAGCCCAAATAAGAATTAAACAAAAACTATTCCCTTATATTGCATTTATGTATAATTATTAAAATTGCTATAATAATTAAAAAATATGAAAAAAATTCAAATATTGTTAGTACTATTGTTATCTATTTCTTATAGTGCAATGGCTACAAATTATAAGACGCAATCAGATGATACTCAACTAAAGCTTAAAGCGTCAGATTCATTGCTCCCTTCTTTACGTTTGTCTGCAGAAAAAGGGAACTCAGAAGCTCAGTACTCATTAGGAAATATTTATAAACAAGGATTAGGTGTCGAGGTTAGTGATGTTCGAGCTTTTTTCTGGTATAAAAAAGCGGCTGAACAAGGGCTTGCCAAAGCACAAAATAATTTAGCATTTATGTACCAAAGTGGTTTAGGTACTAAACCTGATTTAAATGAAGCATTTAAATATTTTAAATTAGCGGCAGATCAAAATTATGCATTAGCTAAATATAATTTAGCTTTAATGTACAAAGAAGGCAATGGAGTAGAAAAAAACATACTGACTGCGATTGATTATTTTACACAGGCTGGTAATGAAGGTATTTATGACGCTTATCTAAATCTTGGTATTATGTATTTTTTTGGTGATGGTGTAAAAGAAGATCGCATGACGGCTGCTGATTGGTTTAGTAAAGCAGCTAAAGATAATATTCCAGAAGCGCAATATTATTTGGGATTAATGTCTGAAAATGGCGATGGTTTAACCCAAGATTATGTGGCAGCTAGCTATTTTTATACACAAGCGGCAGAGCATGGCCATGTATTAGCGATGTACAATTTAGCAATTATGTATGTAACAGGTACAGGAACTAAACCGGACAATACGCAAGCGGCATATTGGTTCACTAAAGCCGCTGAAGCTGGTAACGCTGATGCTCAATATAATATTGGTGTGATGTATGATGTAGGTGGAGGAGTGCCTAAAGACGAGGAAAAAGCCGTTGAATGGTATCTAAAAGCTGCAGAGCAGGGCAGTGTTGATGCTCAATATAATTTAGGTGTTAAATATCTAGAAGGTGAAGGTACGGATAAAGATCAAGAGCGTGCTATTTATTGGTTTACTAAAGCTAGTGAGCAAGGAGATCAAGACGCTAAAGCTTATTTAGAACAATTATTACCAGAAAATTAAAAAAGGCATTAGCCTTTTTTAATTTATCCAGAGTTTCTCATACCCGCTGCGATTCCTGAGATGGTGATCATTAGCCCTTGTTCAACTATGATGTTTTCATTATTATTATCATTATCGTTGTTTTTTCGTGAACGACTCAGTAACTCTACTTGTAACAAGTTTAATGGCTCAATATAAGTATTACGTAAGGCCACCGACTGCGCTATCCAAGGTAAATCAGCCATTAGGCTAATATCATCAGTAATAGTTAATACTGTATTGATATCTTGGGTTAGCAAATTTCTTAATTCTTCACCTAATGGCCATAATGCAGGATCGACTAAACGTTGTTCGTAATATTGGTGAATATTTGGCGCAGATTTTGCGTAAACCATTTCAAGCATACCTAATCGGGCATTAAAGAAAGGCCAATTGTGGTACATCTCTTTAAGAATGTTTTGTCTGCCTTCTCCAATAATAGCTCTTAGTGCACTACCTGCACCGAGCCAAGATGGCACCATTAAACGGTTTTGTGTCCAAGCAAAAATCCAAGGAATAGCTCGTAAACTTTCAATCCCTCCACCTATTCGGCGCTTTTGTGGCCTTGAGCCTAGTGGTAATCTGGCTAATTCAACCTCTGGTGTTACTGCTCTAAAATAATCAACAAATTCAGAACGTTCTCGTACATAACTACGATAACAATTACATGAAATTTCTGACATTTCGTCCATGATACTGCGCCATTCCTGTTTAGGTTCTGGAGGTGGTAATAAGTTGGCTTGTAAAATAGCTGAGGTATAAAGCATAAGACTACTGAGAGCAACCTCTGGCAGGCCGAGTTTAAAGCGGATCATTTCTCCTTGTTCAGTAACTCTAAGTCCTCCTTTTAATGATCCTGGTGGTTGCGAAAGTAGTGCGGCATGAGCTGGTGCGCCCCCTCGACCAATTGATCCTCCTCGTCCATGGAATAACACCAAATTAATATTATATTTTTCAAATAAGTTAACTAATTCCTCTTGTGACCGATATTGTGCCCAAGACGCGGCAAGAGTGCCAGCATCTTTAGCCGAATCAGAATAACCTATCATTACCATCTGTTTACCTTGAATTTTATTGTAATACCAAGGGATATCCAATAGTTTTTGCATGACTGATTTAGCATTATTTAAGTCTTCTAGAGTTTCAAATAACGGTACTATGGGAATGAATTTTTGGCAGTCAACGATTTTTAATAATAGATAAACCGCTAAAATATCAGAAGGTGCTTTAGCCATTGAAATTACATAAGAAGCAATTGATTCTTCGCCCGCTTTTTTTATTACACGACAAGTGTCTAATACTTCTTGAACCATTTGATCTGGTTGCCAACTGTAAGGTAATAACGGTCGATTTGATTTTAACTCTGTTAATAAAAATGCTTGTTTTTCTTCTTCAGACCATTGAGCATAGCTACCTAAGTTAAGTTCTTTGGTTAATGCGTCGAGCGCTTCTGTATGTACTGAACTGTCTTGACGGATATCTAATCTGACTAATTGTAACCCAAAGCTTTTTATACGACGCAGTGTATCTAACAATGGTCCATGAGCAATTGTTGACATTCCATTGTCAATTAACGATTCATAACATACATAAAGCGGATTCCACAACTGCTCATTTTTAATCAAAATATCGCAAGGCGCTAATATAGGTTCATTATTCAATAAAGCTTCAATATAGTTGTGAGTTTTGATTAAACGTGTTCGTAACTGCTTCATTACAGCTCGATATGGCTCTGAAACGTTTTTGTTTTTTTCATCTAACAGTTCAATGACCGAATTACTGCATTCCGTCATTGAAAGTTCACGAACAAGTATTTGAATATCTGCTAAAAATAACTCAATTGCCTTTAATCTGGCTTGTAACATGACTTTTTCAGTTACTTTTGCTGTGACATTTGGGTTACCATCACGATCACCCCCCATCCATGAGGTAAATTTAATAGGGACATTATCAACGGATAATTGTTCATCAAACGCATCAACTAACTGATCATTAAGTTCACGTAAGAATAGAGGTACCCCATTCCATAGACTATCTTCAATGACTGAGAATCCCCATTTTGCTTCATCAATTGGAGTAGGTCGTTTTTTACGTATTTCGTCAGTATACCAAGCCTGACAAACTAACTGCTTCAAACGTCGCATAATACGCTCAATTTCGTAGTCAGCTAAATCATCATGGTCCAGTTGTGATAGACAGTTATTTATAGCAGTATAAGTATTAATCATCGTTCGGCGATTAATTTCGGTCGGATGTGCGGTTAACACTAATTCAATTGACAAATCATTAATTGCTTTTGTAATAGTTTGATTTGAGAAATTAAGGTTTTTTAGTGTGCTAAATAATTCGGTCATTTTTTTAGGACTACTAGAAGCTTCCCCATGGGGTGAAATACCATAATACTCAGCGGCTGTATTGACCAAATTCAAAAACTGATTGAATGCCCGTGCAACGTGTAATAAATCGTCATCATTAAGGTTTTCTATTAATTTAAGTAACTCATTATGAGCTTGAGTATCTCCTTGTTGAGCTGATTTTGATAATTGTCTTACCATTTCAACTAAATCAAATGTTTCATTACCGGTAGCACGTTTGATTGCGTTCCCTAGTAAAGTACCTAACATATTGACATTACTTCTCATTGATGAGTATTGGTTATTCATGATTTTCTCGTCTTCGATTTTATTATGCCTAAGCACCTTTAAGCTGTATGAATCAAAATGACAATTTAATGGGATAGGTATAATGTTGATTAATGTGCATAAGTTATACTTTATTACAATTTGATTTTGAATTTAAATAATAAAATTTTATGGTTTTTATTTGTTTTAGTTGTTTTAATTATATCTATCATGAAAAATTAGACTTCGAATGTTTATTCGATATTAGAAATATTCATTAGAAAACTTATTTAACAGGATTATTTTTTATGAATACAGTGGTAAACTGTATCTTGATATCATTTGGGTATATACTAGCTATATTATGAATACACATTGGATTATTTAATGATTGCTGTTTTTTATATCGCGTCGATTATTGCTGTCGTTGCTAGTATAAAAGTAATTAGTAGTTTACGTGTTGATAAAGCAATTTTATATCTTGTTATTTCACTTTTTGCTTCAGCATTAATATTTATTCTACTTAATACATATTATTCAGCTATTTTATATATTTTACTGTTTATTGGTGGATCGGTAACTATTTTTTTACTTGTCGCTTCAATTTTGAAAATTAAAGATGATAATGTTGAAAACCACAAGCAAGGAATTAGTCCTAAAATCTGGTTAGGTCCACTTGTCTTAGCATTTGTATTATTAGTCGCCCTAATTTATAGTGTAGTAAGTACTGACTATTCAGAACTGAAAGAGTCTCATGAATTAATGCATGAAATGTCTAAATATGCATACATTTTGATAGCTGAATTGGCACTGTTTTTACTATTGGGCGCAGTTGTGATTGCTTATCATTTTATGCATCGGCTTATGTTGGAGAAATAATATGATTCCACTCATACATAGTCTTATTCTTGCTTCTATTTTATTTGTGATTGGTTTGTTAGGAATAATGATTCGACGCCATTTCTATTTTTTATTACTTAGCCTTATCATTATGAATAATGGGGTTATAGTTGCGTTGTTTGCAGCAAGTAGCTATTGGCAACAATCTGATGGGCAAGTACTTGCTATATTAGCAGTAATAACTGCCTTAGCCGAAGTTTGTGTCGGTCTTGCATTGATGATAAAACTATTTTACCGTCGAAAAACATTTAATATTGACTCATTGAGTGAAATGAAAGGATGAATTTACTTTATTTAACTATTATTGTTCCCTTATTTTCTTTTTTAGTATTGGTGAGCTTGGGAAGACATATCAGATCAATTAATGTAATAATTATTGGTATTACTACTATGCTGATAATAGCATTAATTACTGTATTTTCTTGTATCGATTTTAGTTCAAATACAGTACCTGATATGACCTTAGTTTATACTCGACCACTGTGGAATTGGTTTTCGGTAGGTGACTTTTCAGTACCTATTTCCTTAACCTTGGATGGATTATCATTAACCTTTTTAGCGTTGATTTCATTTTTTGGTTTTTGGGTCTATCTTTTTGCAGCTTGTGATTTAACTTCAAAAAAAGATATTTACACCTTTTATGCTTACAGTAATTTGTTAATTGCTAGCATATTAACTATAATATTGGTCAATAATTTGTTTGTTATGCTAATGGGTTGGGAAGGTTTGAGTATAAGTGCATACTTGCTCATTGGTATTTACTATAAACAGCCTCGTAATGGTTATGCTGCAGTTAGAGCATTTGTGATTATGCATTTAACTGATATTTTTCTAATTATTGGTATATTTTTACTGTATCAAACTCTAGAAACATTAAATATCCGTGACGTTTTGACGCAAGCACATGATAATTTGGCTGTTGATTCTGATATCATATTTTGGATTACTCTAATGCTATTCCTTGGGGCAATGGGCAAGTCGGCACTATTTCCTATGCATTCATGGTTTGCTGAAACAACATTAGCTCCAATGCCTGCGATGGCTTTATTGCAATCTTCAACAGTAATTTTAGCTGGTGTCTATTTAGTTTTAAGACTTAGTGATTTGTTTATGATGTCGAGCGATGTTCTTGCTATTATAGCAATGATTTCATCATTGACTATATTATTTGCTAGCACCATTGCATTAGTGCAGTATGATATTAAACGAATTGTTACATATATTAATTTAACGCAAATTAGCTATTTATTTTATGCTTTTTCAACAAAAAGTTGGAGTTTATCTCTTAATTGCTTAATTAATTATGTCGTAACAAGCACATTGCTAATTTTAGCTTCATCTATTTTAATTAAGAAATGTCAAGGTGAACGAGATATCAGTAAATTAGGTGGTTTAATTAAAACGTTTCCGATGTTATATGCGATATTTTTGTTAATCATGCTATCACTTAGTGCTATGCCTTGGGTTTCATCATCATTTTATATTAAAGGCGATATCATATTGGGTTTAATGACTCAAGATAAATTGATATTAGGAACCATTGGTTTGTTTGGTATTTTACTTTCTAGTTTAGGTATTTGGCGCTTAATTTCAATGGTTTTTTATCGTAAACAAAAACAGTATGATTTTACTAAAACCAAGTGGTTAAGTTATTTACCAATTTTCATCTTATTAATATTTACTACAGCTTTATTTATCTACTTCCCATTACCAACTCAAGGTATTATTCCGATAGCTGAGTTAGATACTAATGGGCAGTTACCTTTTCAACTACTTCTAGTAGCTGTGACTGGATTGAGTTTTTTGATTGCTTATATTTTATATGCTCATCCAAATAGCGAAGTACAAGAAATTCTAAATACGCCAATGGTTAAATTCCTTTTACGTTTATGTAATAGTGATTGGCATTATGATTATTTATTGCATACTTTATTTGTTAAACCTTATGTCTATTTAGCCCGTTTTTTGAAAAAAGATCCACTAGCTTTTTGGGATAATTGGATAATGAGGGGAATCAAAAAAGTAAATGCGTTCACCGTTGATCTAGAAAATGGGCAAATTCGGTGGTATATGGTTTCGATGGTTATAGGTAGTATTTTCATATTAATGCTACTGATTTTTATTTAATAAAGGTGTAATCATTCATGTTATTATGGCTCGTTTTTTTACCTATAATAGGCGGATTTATTGGTTGGTTATGCCATGTATGTTTACAAAGAGGCGTTGTTTCAGCCAATGTACAAATGCGTTGGTCAAAATTACCAATAATTGTAGCTTTTATTACTATTTTTCTTACATTATTGATGTCGATATTATTATGGATAGATGCTATAAATATATTAAATCAAGGGGGAAATTGGGTAAAAGAAGTTAATCTAGAATGGATCCCTCTATTAGGAATTCGTTTTCATCTTGTCTTAGATGGTTTATCTATGGTTGTTATTACCTCAACCTTATTTATTGTATTATTGACTATTATCTATTCTAGTAAAGAAAGCTTAAACAATCTTGGTCTATTTTACTTATGTCTATTATTTATGACATCGGCAATCATGATGTTATTTGTAATCACTGACTTATTTTTAATGTTTTTCTTTTGGGAAGCTGTAGCAATCCCCATCTATTTTTTAATCTCCTTATGGGGACGACGAGATTCAAGTTCGCAATTGCGTTTTAATGGTGCAAGTAAATTCCTGATTTATACTCAAGTGAGCAGTTTACTTATGCTAATTTCGATAGTTTCATTAGCTTTGATTAACTGGAATTTAACAGGACATTGGACGTTTGATTATCAAGAATTAACCAAAACGCCAATTTCAAGTTATACTGAATTTTTAATTATGCTAGGATTTTTAGCTGCTTTTATCGTTCGTATACCATTTGTTCCATTTCATGGTTGGTTTATTGACGCCCATATTGAATCTTCAACAACTGGCTCAATGATGATTAGTGGATTATTACTTAACACAGCTGCATTTGGCTTATTGCGTTTTGTTATACCATTATTTCCTAATGCATCAATCATTATTATGCCGTTAATGTTAGCATTTGCACTACTTACGGTTGTTTATGCTGCTTTACTTGCTTTTAACCAAACTGATATTAAAAAGCTAATAGCTTATATTCATATTGCTTTAATGGGATTTGTAACTGCAATAATCTATAGTGGTTCTGTTCTTGCTTATCAAGGTGTGGTTATTCAAATGATAGCCATCAATTTGGCAATCGTCGGCATGTTTATAATTAGTGGATTATTAGTTGAATGTTATTCAACGCGAAATATAAATCAATTTGTTGGGCTTAAAGAAAGAGTGCCTTATTTATCTTCTTTTACTTTGTTTTTTATATTGGCAGTGTTAGGCATTCCTGGTACGGCTAATTTTATTGGGAATTATATGATGTTGCTTGGTAGTTATAATGCTTTTTCCTATTATACAATTTTACTAGTAATTGGTTTATTATTACTGTCCATTTCATTTATTGTACGTATACAGCCAATTTTTTATGGTGTAGTTGATAAAGGAGCTGCAACAAAATGCCGGCTTAGTAAGAAAGATCTTTTATTATTATCAAGTATTTTAAGTGTACTTATTTTTATCGGTTTATATCCTCAAGTAGTTTTAGATATGTCTTATTCTGTCGTGAATCAAACACAGCAATACATAACCATAGAGCGGGTAGGGGAGTAATAAACTATGATAGCTTTATCCCCCATTTTTGTATTAAGCCTAGCCATCATCGTTTTTTTATCTTTACTATTTGCTTTTAAGCTAAGTACCAAAGGATGTGCTATTTTAACGGTATGCGGATTAACCTGTGCTTTAATTTGCTCTGTGATGGTTGGATATAAAATTTCTTTTAGTACTCAAGCTATTACTGATATCAGCAGTGATAATATGCAAATATCAGCATCGATTTCAGAGCCAGCTAAAGAACAAATCCGATCGAGTGAAGAAACTATTGCAATTGATACGGTGTCTACAGGAACGACCGAATCATCTAATGAAGATGAAACTATAAATATTGATAGTAATACCGAAAATAATAGCATTGACAATAAAAATATCGATATTAATTCTAATGTTGTGAATAATTCGAATATTGATGACGAGTCAACAGATGAGTGGAAAGCACACCATATCACAGCTCTATTTACTTGTGATGGCTATGGGCTACTTTACACCAGTTTGATTTTAATGATATCTATTTCCGTTGCATGTTTTGCTTATCGCTGGTTTAAACAAGAACAGAATCATCATGGATTATTTTATTTAATTTTACTTTTCATGGCATTAGGTGGTGTAACACTTGTTTACTCAAGCCATTTAATTGCATTTTTTATTGGGATCGAACTGTTATCTATTCCATTTGTTGGATTAATTGGTTATCAATATACGCAGACTCATTCGTTGGAAGCAGCAGTTAAATACATGATTTTATCTGCTATCGCCAGCGTGTTTTTATTAATGGGGATTGCTTTTTATTATGCAACTACTGGAGAACTTACTTTTAGTGGTTTAAGTTATCAACTCTCAACAATGTCTTATCCAAGTTTATTATTATTGATAGGTGTATGCTTAATGCTAGTCGGCATTGGTTTTAAATTATCTCTTGTACCATTTCAACTTTGGTTACCAGATGTTTATCAAGGTGCACCAACAATAGTCGCCTTATTATTATCAACAGTCGGAAAAGTTGCAATTTTTTGTGCTATAGCAAGACTATTTTTATTGGCACCTATTGTTAACAATGAAACTATTCGTATTATTTTAGTTATTATGGCGTTTTGCTCTATTTTGTGGGGCAACTTATTGGCGCTAATGCAAAGTAGTTTAAAGCGACTATTAGCTTATTCATCAATAGCACATTTTGGTTATTTATTAACGGCTTTAATAGCTGTGCAATATCAAGTATTAGCATTAGAAACTATTGGTGTTTATCTAATTGGCTATATTTTAGCTAATATCTGTATTTTAGGCGCGATCAGTTTAGATTCACACTCTGATGAACTTCAAGATCATGAAAACGAAATTGACCTATCAGGACTATTTTGGCGAAGGCCAATCCTAGCATTAGCCATGGGAGTTGGACTTTTATCTTTAGCAGGAACTCCCTTAACTGCGGGATTTGTTGGGCGATTTTTATTAGTGTTATTAGGTGTAACCGCCGAATTATGGTGGTTAGTCGCTGCCGTTGTTATTGGCAGTGCATTAGGTCTTTACTTCTATGCTCGCTTAATTATAAACCTTTATATAAGACCTGTTTGTCGTGATGATCTAATATCAAGCAAATCTTCAATTAAATTAAAATGGACTGATATTAGAATAAGTGAATTAATCATTGTGTTATGTGCTTTATTGACGATGCTTTGTGGAATATACCCTAAATGGCTATTTAATTTAGTCAGTATGGCGCAATATTTGGCAACCTAATTAACATTTATCTGCCACATCGTTTTATTGGTGGAATTATATCAACCTAGGTAGTATTGAATGCTTTGTTTTTATACTAGAACGCATAGTTACCTGAAACTTTTTGACAAGAAATAGTTAATAATAGCTTAATTTATTATGTTATAATTCCGACCTTTAAAATTTATTTTAATCAAGAGGACCAATATGGACTTTTTAATCTCTAATGCTTATGCTACTGATGGGCAAGCCACTGAAAGCAATCCTTATTTTTTACTAATCATGTTAGTAGTTTTTGGGCTATTTTTCTACTTTATGATTATGCGACCTCAGCAAAAACGTGCCAAAGCTCATCGTGATTTAATGGCATCAATTTCAAAAGGTGATGAAGTATTAACTAACGGTGGACTTATTGGTCGCGTATCAAAAGTTAACGAAAATGGTTACATTGCGTTAGAATTAAATGATACGACTGAAGTTGTGATCAAACGTGACTTTATTACATCAGTCTTACCAAAAGGGACAATGAAATCACTATAATAGAAATAGTATTTATTCGCTATTATTGTTCATTGTATTAATTACCTAATACCACAAGAGAATATGTCGTGTTAAACCGTTATCCTTTGTGGAAGTACATTATGTTGGTCGTCGTAATTTGCCTCGGCCTTCTTTATGCACTTCCAAATATTTATGGTGAAGATCCTGCTATACAAATTTCAGGATCAGATACTGCTGAAATTAACGTTGCTACGCAAGATAAAATCAAAAAACTTTTAACTGATAATCATATCGAACCAAAATCAATAGTTTATGAAAATAAGTCTATTTTAATTCGTCTTGGTGATAACGATACACAGCTTAAAGCAAAAGAAATTATATCCGAAGCATTAGGTGAGCAGTATATCGTTGCATTAAATTTAGCACCAGCAACACCAACTTGGCTTACGGTGTTAGGTGCTGAACCAATGAAGCTTGGTCTCGATTTACGCGGTGGTGTTCACTTTTTAATGGAAGTCGATATGACAACCGCATTAAGTAAACTCACTGAACAATCCATTGAAAACATAAAAGCCGAATTTACTAATAGCAAACTAAATTATAAAACGATCAGTAAAGATAGTAATCAGCAAATTTTAATACAATTTGATAATACTGAAGATCGCAATAAAGCTATCACTAAGATCAACAGTATACAAGATTTCAAAGTTGTTTCTCAAAGTGATAATACTATTGTAATTAATGTCAGTGAGCAACGGTTACAACAAGCAAAAAATGATGCTGTACAACAAAACACTACAATTTTACGAAATCGTGTTAATCAGTTGGGTGTAGCTGAACCAATTGTTCAACGCCAAGGAGCAGATCGTATAGTTGTTGAATTACCTGGTATACAAGACACAGCATTAGCTAAACGCATTTTGGGAGCAACAGCAACACTTGAATTTAGACAAGTTAATGAAGAAAGCTCTCCTAACTTGCCAGCTATCTTAAAGGGTGATATGCGTGTTCCTTATGGCTCAGAAATTAAATATATGGAGAACGGCCGCCCAGTACTACTTTATAAGCGTATTGTATTAACAGGGGATCATATAACTGATTCTTCATATCGTACTAATCAATATGGCCAACCCGAAGTTGCAATTACTCTTGATGGCTCGGGGGGTAAAAGAATGTTTGATTTTACCCAAAAAAATCTTCATAAAGCGATGGCAACATTGTTTGTTGAATACAAAGACACTGGTAAACGTGATGAAAACGATAAACCAATTCTTGAAAAACAAGAGCGTGTTATCAATGTAGCAACGATTCAAGGTATTTTCAGTGACCGTTTTCAGGTAACGGGTATTGGTAATATTGATGAAGCTAAAAATTTATCATTATTATTACGTGCAGGAGCTTTAATTGCTCCGATTCAAATCATTGAAGAGCGCACTGTTGGACCATCAATGGGGCAAGAAAATATAACTCAAGGGTTAGAATCTTGCGCATGGGGTTTAGCGATTTCAGTCATCTTTATGTTAGTGATGTATCGTCTGTTTGGCGTATTTGCTAGCCTTGCGTTAGTTGCTAACTTAATTTTAATTGTTGGTGCAATGTCTTTACTTCCTGGGGCAACGCTAAGCATGCCAGGTATTGCGGGTATTGTGTTAACCGTTGGCATGGCTGTTGATGCCAACGTACTGATTAATGAAAGAATAAAAGAAGAACTTAGCAATGGACGCAGTGTTCAGCATGCAATTAATGAAGGGTATGCTGGTGCTTGGAGCAGTATTTTTGACGCCAACCTAACAACATTAATTACAGCTGTTATTCTTTATGCTGTTGGTACAGGCTCAATTAAAGGCTTTGCCATTACATTAGGCATCGGTATTGTAACATCAATGTTTACATCGATTGTTGGTACTCGCGCATTAGCCAATCTTATTTATGGCGGACGCCGTGTTAATAAGTTATCAATTTAGAGGTTTATTGTGGTTATTAATAAAAAAGAAAATCATGATGTTATAGATTTAAATCATGGTCGCAGAGTCCTCGACTTTTTAAAATTTGGCTTTATTGCTTTTGTTATTTCAATGTTATTGGTAGTTGCATCGTTTGTGGTTATTTTTGTTAAAGGATTTAATCTAGGACAAGACTTCACTGGCGGTACGACAGTAGAACTCACAGTAACAAAAGTGGTTAACCTTGATGACCTTCGTAACAGTTTACGCGACGCTGGCTATCATGAGCCGATAGTACAATATTATGGTAGCAGTAAAGATATCATTATTCGATTACCTTCAGCTAAACAAGAAGATGGCAGTACGTCATCTGCTATTGATAATGCACTAGGTACAAAAATTTCCAATTTAATACATAAAGATATTGATGCCGATGCTCAAATCAAACGTATTGAATTTGTAGGACCAACAGTAGGCTCTGAACTTGCCCAAGATGGTATTTTGGCAATCTGCGCCGCATTAGTGTGTATTTTAATCTATATTGCCTTTCGTTTTGAATGGCGATTTGGTACTGGTGCCGTTGTTGCCTTAGCGCATGATGTTATCATCACCGCAGGTTATCTATCGTTATTTGAACGAGAACTAGATTTAACTATCATTGCTGCAATGTTATCAATAATTGGTTATTCGCTCAATGATACCATTGTAGTTTTCGACCGAATTCGTGAGAATTTTAGAAAGATTCGACGAGCAGATCCTTACGATGTTATCAACATCTCGTTAACACAAACATTGCACCGTACTTTGATGACGTCAGGGACAACCCTTGCAGTAGTCATCATTTTGTATATCTTTGGCGGTTCAATGTTAAAAGGTTTCTCTGAAACATTAGGCGTTGGTATTGTGCTTGGTACAATCTCATCAATTTATGTGGCTGCGTACATGTCACTCAAATTAGGCGTAAAACGTGAACACTTTATGCCACCAAAAATTGAAGCTGAAGGTGCAGATCAACCTTCAATATTGCGTTAATTATGTGAACTCTGCCATTAATTGGCAGAGTTTTATTAGACTGTTTTTCAAACAAATAGTACCAAACTAATTGACACTTATCGTTTAGTTGCATATTATTAGCCACAGTTTTATCCCTTTCTATTTGGGGCCATAGCTCAGCTGGGAGAGCGCAACGCTGGCAGCGTTGAGGTCAGGGGTTCGATCCCCCTTGGCTCCACCAATTCAATAATCAGTAACATTCTTTTAAACCCTACAAAGTACACCAAACCCAGTAATAACAAGCCTTAAAGTCTATTTTATTGCCCATTAAGTATCAGTAAGGTACATTTACAACCATAATTTTTAGGTATATGCTTAGGTATACAGACGCAATATACTTATATATCGTATACCTAAAATAATTATGGCAAGGAAAACACATCCATTAACAGACACCCAAATAAAAGCAGCCAAACCAAGAGATAAAGATTACTCTTTATTTGATGGCGGCGGTATGTATCTCTTAGTTAAATCGAATAATTCTAAAATCTGGCGTTTTAAGTATACGCGTCCATATACCAAAAAGGGCGCATTAATTAGCTTCGGTAGTTATCCTGAGGTTTCACTACAGCAAGCGCGAAAACAACGAGATGAAGCGCGAGAATTAATAAAGCAAGGTGTAGATCCTCAAGAGCACAAAGCAGAACAAGAACAACGTAAGCATGACGAAATTACTAGCACCTTTAAAAAGGTAGCCGCTGATTGGTTTAAAGTTAAAAGTGGCAAAGGACTAACTGAAAGCACCTTAAAAAGAACGTGGGAATCGTTAGAGTTACATTTATTTCCTTATATTGGTGATAAATCAATCTTTAAATTAAAAGCAAAAGAATTTATTAAGGCCATGGAGCCACTAAGAGCTAATGGTAAATTAGAAACAATTAAAAGACTTTGCCAACGTATCAATGAAATTATGTTTTATGCGGTGAATATAGGCTTGATTGATGCTAACCCAGCAGCCAAGATAAAAGATGCTTTTGAAAGCCCTATAAAAGGGCAAATGCCAACAATAAACGCGCAAGAGCTGCCCCAATTTATGCAATCCCTTGCTATGGCCAGAATCGAATTACAAACGCGTTGCTTGATTGAATGGCAATTATTAACAATGACACGCCCAAATGAAGCGGTAGGGGCAAAATGGCAAGAGATTGATCTAGACAATTGCTTATGGGTTATTCCTGCCGAAAAAATGAAAATGAGGCGAGAGCATACTATTACACTCAATAAGCAGGCTATGGCTATATTATCAATTATGAAGCCTATAAGTGGGCATAGAGAGCATATATTCCCAAGTATGAAACCGCCTTATACAATCCCGATGAATAGTAGTACTGCTAACATGGCAATAAAGCGCATGGGATATAAAGATAAGCTTGTTGCGCATGGCTTAAGAGCTTTAGCAAGCACGATATTAAATGAGCAAGGCTTTGACCCTAATATTATTGAAGCGGCACTAGCCCATGTTGATACTAATAGCGTCAGGCGAGCCTATAACCGTGCTACTTACCTAGAACAGCGCAGAATCATGCTTGACTGGTGGGGGGACTTTGTCGAGCAAGCCAGCCAAGGAAATGTCTCACTATCAGGTAACCGCAATTTAAAGCTAGTTAATCATTAACCATATCGCGCTATTCATACCGTGCCCCATATTTGGGTTACACACTTCAATTCTCCATAATAACCACTCCTCATATCTGAGGGGTGCTTTTTCAAATGTCACCCTTTACTTACCCAGTCATTAGGCTGTTTTTATGCTTACCTCCCCATAATCTTAAACTTTTA
>NZ_JBIDFG010000017.1:0-57781 GCF_046635625.1 Gilliamella sp. BG1
GGTATCACTGGCATTTATGTTAATGTGGCTGCCAATGTATTGTTGAGTAATTTATGTACAGCAAAGATCAACAGCCCTAACCTCTTGTTGCTTTTTACAGCTTACGATAGTAATAAAGACAATAATATAAATGATCGTATGAAAAAGAAGACGCTGATGAGTGATTTTAAATTATGGGGCTGGGATAAAAAACACATACCATACTCCAGTGTATCAAGGCAAAATACTGATCCTCTCAAAAATATTAGAGATTACCCTTCTTTATTATTTTATTGTTTTGGTAATAGTATTGTTCATATTGTTCAAGCGATATCCAGCCGTTGGCTGCCGAAGACGAATACAATTATGATATATTTGAATATATTCAAATAGTGCTTTATTAGACAACTTCCTCGTTTTATAGTAACAACCATGAATAATAGGGATTTTAGTGTATGAAAAAAACTTCCAACAACCGTATTATCCCAAACCTATTTACGGCACAAGGCTCATTAAACGGCACAATGGAAAATCTAAGAAATGCTTAAGAACTTATATAAATCATAGTGTTTAATGGTGGCCCTACTGCCTCTATACAAATAATAAATAATATTATTAATCAAATTATTATATAAAAATCACCTTTTAACGTATAACATAACGTATAACATTAACCTATATTAGTTGATTCTTAATTAAAGAATCATTTCAGCATTCGAAATTCAAAAGTTAAAAGAAAACTTCTTTTTTGCAATTTTATGACACTAACAACACTAACAAAATTAATTATTAATAATCAATACGTTATCAGTGTGTTATTATAGTGTTGTATGTTGTTAATGACATGGTAAAATGATATTAAACAACTACAGAATAGGATTAGTAAAATGGAGTATTGGACTTTAATTTGTAATATATTATCAACAATATCTGCATTAGGTGTATTGGTTTGTACTATTATTGGTTTTAAGTTTATTGGTAAACAAACTAACATAGCGAAAAATAAAGATATCTTATTTACTTTGCAAAAAGAAACATCAAGTTTACTTTTTGGTTATTATGAAAACCATAATCAATTCTATAATACATATCATGAATTAATATTAGAACTTAGTGACAATTCTATTATTCCACAAAATGTGGAAAAAACTCTGAATGATCGTAAGCTGATCATAGCTAATATGGAAAAATTGATATCAGAAAGAATAACTAAACCTCTCGAAGAATCAGCTATCAATGTTGGACTATATAAATGGTGGTTAGGGAAAGAATACTTAGATAGAATAAAAAAAATTAAAAAATCAAATGAATATGAATGCATAAAAAACAATTCAAAAGATTATGAAAAGCTAACTAAATGTTTTGAATCATGTGTGGTATTATATAGCGATGTGCAAAACCTTGCGAGGTTTGGTGATGAACTTTTTAAATGTCAAGCTAAATTAAAGCAAATTATAGATGAGTTTGTCAAAAGTTATGATTTTGTGACTAATGAATTTAATATTTTATTTGCAGAACTTGCAGAAGAAAAAGGTGTCTCATAATTCAATCCCCTTAAACTCATTCAATGCTTGTTTTTGTTCATCTGATAGGTTGATATCTATCTCACCATACTCAAGCAAGTAAGTACCGAATGACATTAGGAAAGCAACCGCAGGGTCAATCTTGTTGGCTGCTTTCTTTTTGTTGGGTTTAATATTTGCATTCGCATCGGTTTCCATCACTACATTACTTACCGCCCAAGAAAGGACAGGATCGCCATTGTGATTAATGCGTTTACGGCTGATAAATACCTCAGCCGTTTTTGACGTTGGGCTATAACGTGCATAGGTTTGAGGAAATGGCTCAACGTCTAAGCCAATATTTTGTAATTAAGTGCGTAATTGTGTGGCATTCCATACATCAAAGCCAATTAGCTTGATATTAAATTGCTCGCTATCTTTTAAAATATCATCCCGTATCTGGTCATAATCAATACAATCACCTTTAGTAACTCGTATCCATCCTTGATTAACCCATTTACGGTACATCTCACGGTTTTTATTGGCCACATTATTAAGCTGATATTCAGGAATGTAATGCCGTGTTAATAATCTTACCTCGGTTTCAAACGGAAACGAATAACAGACACTAGTAATATCACTAGTAGATGATAAATCTAATCCAGCATAGCAATCTAAGCCTTTTAAATCATCTTCTGAGTAATCAGCCTTACACGCAATCCAGCTACCAGTATTTACCCAAGGCGTGGCACCATTACACCAAATATTAAAGCGTTTAGTTAGCATTTCAACCCATTGCGAGGGTATGCCTCTGGCTTTCTTAATTGTGTCCTCTAAGGCAACCCTATCGACGGAGATATCAAGATTGGGATTGGCTTTTATCCATAAATTAGGGTTGTCGATTTCGCTCTCATCGTCCAGTTCGTAAATAAGTACAAATTGCGATTCGTTAACCTCGTCACCTGCTAGAATCTGGCAACAATAATCATAATGCTGTTTACAGGCTGATATTGTGTTACTGCCTGCGGTAGTGATAGCAAATAAAATCCCCTCAGGTCTTGCACCCATACCTAGCTCAAGGGCTGAATATACGCCATTATCAGGGTGTAGATGATATTCATCCACAATGGATAAGCTAGGATTAGTCCCCTCAATCGTTGCTGCTTTTGATGCTAAAGGACGTAATAGACTATTTTGCTTAGGATTGATGATTTTATGCTGTTGAATGGTGACCCTTTTCTTTATTGGCTTGCTTAATATGGCCATCTGTCTGGCATCATCAAACACGATTCGGGCTTGGTCACGGCTAACGGCTGCGGTATAGATATCTTGTTGTCCTTTTTCCATCACTAAGAACCAGTTAGCCAATATTGCCGCTGTTGTTGATTTGGCGTTTTTTCTCGGTACTTGTACATAGGCACTGCGATACTTGCGTAGCCCTGTGTTGATGTGCTTAAAACCCAGCAGATTAGCAAATAAAAATTGTTGCCACGGCTCTAAGTTAATAGGCTGACTTCTAAGGTGTCCTTTGACGTGAGGACAAACCTTTGAGAATGAGATAAATTTAGTGACTATCTCACTATCAAAGTAATAATTTGGATTATCTAAATCAATAAAATAGCGATTTACTGCTTGTTTTAAGCGTTTACAAGCAGAAATATCCCCATTTTTAACAGATAATGCGTAATTATGCCAAGCGGTCAAGCTCGTCTTCCTCTTCAACTTCTACGGGATTTTTGCGACGACTAACAGGATCGAAGCCCAGTAATGAGGCCATTTTAATCATAATTTTTTCAGCTTCTGACTTTGCACTTAATGCAGGGTTACGGCTTTCTGTGCCTTGTGAGTTAACGATTGAAAACCCACGCTTTGCAATGTCTTCCATTGCTTTGCGATACATTGAATAATTAACGCAATATAGCTCTAAGTTAGTCCAGTCGGCTGGCTGAATATCATCACGCTGTGCTAAGTGGTCGGCTCTGAGTTTCCATTGCTCTTTAGCTAATTTATCTAAATATTTGGGTGCTTTCATCTTATTATTTTTCCTCTACTTTCTAAAAAATCACCGTGCGTAAAAATTTGAGGAGGGGGGCGGTCTTTTAGCGCTTTGAATTTCTTTAAATAACTCCCCCCACCCCTTATATTGTTCATTAATTAATCGATATGCAAAAATGCACATCCCTAGCGGTTAGCGCCATAACCTCGTTTATCTATTACTCTTGTCTTATAGCTATGACAATCACGGCATAATGGTTGATGATTACTTGCTTGCCAAAAGAGAGGATCACTTTGTCCATCCTCAACTGGTTTGATATGGTCTATCACAGTAGCAGGAGTAAGTAATCCTTTATCATTACACATCTTGCATAGTGGGTTATGCCTAAGGTACTCAGCTCGATATATTTGCCATCGATGATTATAGCCTCGTTGTGCTGCTGTTCCTCGTGCTTTATCTTGCTGTTTATCTCTTCTATGCTCATCACATCGCCCTGATTTAACACGGTTACGACAATTAGGATATGAACATCTTTTTAATGGTTGTATTGGCATCATTCACCTAATAGATAGCTGGGTCACGGTAAACGCTCCAAAGCATATCAACAGTATGGGGCACTTCCTTAATTGTTAAGTCGGCAATCGTTTCTCTATTGGCATATAACGATCCAATATAAAGTAAACATCCTACTTTAATCGCTGGTGTAAATTCCAAGCCATTATCAAATCTTTTCCCTATATGCTTTTGACAAGCTTCTATTGCAGCATCAATATATAATTGTAATAGTGTATCTTCATCTACATCATCATAATCAATACGACAATGTGCTTTAACTTCATGTAAAGTAATCAAGTTATTCATTATCGATCTCCTTTTTCACTTCAACAGTTTGCTTCCATGCCTGACTAAATTCTTCGCCTCCCTCATAAGGAGGTAATCCCTCTTTTAGTCGTGCTTCATTAGGATTCATTACTCCTGATTTAATCGCAATATTATAACTGTTAAAGCGATCTATCGGACTGGTACGCATCAGATCGGATGTATCAAACTCAATTAGATAACGGCTTTTATCTTCGCTAACATCTATCATCAAGGCATCTTTTAACTGCTGTTCAAAATTAGTTAACCATGGTCTTAACGTCAATGTTAAAAATGAGCGTGTGGCTTCTGAAAAGTTACTGTATGAGCTATGGGAATATTCTTGTATAAACATCGGGCTAATGTTAAAAATACGTGCAATATCTTCAATAGTAAACCGCCTGCTTTGCAACCACTCGGCATCTTGATTACTCATACCTAATTGCTCGTATTTCATACCGCCCTCAAGGATAGGCGTTTTCCCTGCATTTTTTGCCCCTTTATAACGCTCTAATGCGTTTAAGGCTTTTTTGCCTTTTGCATCGTCCATCCATTCAGCCATTGAAACATAACCACTAGCCATTAAGCCATTTTTCATGACAGATGAGCCATGGCGTTGCTGTGCTAGCCCCAATCCTATTGCTTCACGGCAAATAGTAACAGGTGAACGCCCAATAAAGCCGTCATCACTCGCATAACGTAAATGTAATACCTCATCTTGTAAGTAATTTGTGACATTACCATCCTCATCGACAATGGAGTAAGCATAACGCCCATTACCCAATCGTTTTGGGGTAACGGCATAAGGTGGGAAGCTTTCAAGCCCACTAGGTCGCCCATCATTACCCCAGTGAATGACCGCATAAGCATTACCACCTAATAAACAGTGGCGCATCATCGTGCGTTTAAACTGGTAAGGTGTCTGTTTGGTGTTTGGCATCTCATTTAGCAAATATTCAACAGGATGGCTTGATATGCGTTCACGTTCGCCTTTTTTGTTAAGCTTGTAGAGATAACACGGCATTGAGGCAAGGGCTTCACTGATTACCGTGACCGCATTCATCACGGCTGGTAATGCCTCGGCTGAGCTAGGCGATACATATTCGCCCGAATTTGTATTAGGCAAGCCAAGGTAAGAGATTAACTCGTCAACCGTCATGCTTCGTTGCTCTTTCTTCTTACGGCTAAATAATCCCATGTTTATAACTCCATAAGGTCAAGCCATGCTTTACTTAAATCAGGCTGTAATTTTGTTTTAGCTTCAAGCATCGAGCGTTTAGCAATTTGGATATCACTTTCTTGGTAGGCGGGTATACTGGTGACCGTCACCTCAAATAATTCGGCTGCGCTGACAGTTCTTAAACAAGGCTCTTGATTAAAATCCCATGATTCTTGAGTAGCCATAAACCCAAACGACATACCTCGAATATCACCACGTCCAACACTGACAAGCAAATCACGCCCTAATTGAGTATCGGGTGGTGTAAGCTCAAACCTTAATCCGATATCATCCTCATTAAGAATTAATGTATTTGAAGTAGTACGACCTAATAAAGACTTTGGATCATGCTCAAATAAAGCACGAATATCAGGATTATTATTTAATGATTGGCTAAAAGCCCTAGGAGCGAATTGCTCATAAAAATCACCCCATATTAATTGCGATCGGCTGTTCCACTTAACCACATAACCCACTAGTTTAGTATCGTCTCGTGTTATTTCGGTGCTTCTAATTTCATATTTTTTCTTATCCATATCAACCTCAAAGGGGCATATAGCCCCTGTTATTATTTACCTGCTGATAGTTTTAAGATTTTGATAGCGTTAGAATCAACCAAACCACCGCCTAAATATTTATCGGTATGGACTTTATAGAATCCTGGTTCTGTGATATTGTCGGGTCTGGTTCTTACCCCTGTTTCATGATCAACAATGTAGTAACCCCGTTTAAAGTCACCCACCGCAACAACGGCACCCGTATCATTCATATTTTCTAAATAATGAACAGGTTTACCTAACAGCATATCAGGATCGCCTGCTTTCAAACCATCACGCCAAATATAATCACCATTACCATTTTTAAGTTTTTGTAATGTTGCTGCAGTATTTGAGTTCATTACCCATACAGCATTTTTACGGTATTTCTTCTTAAGTTTGAAAAGTAAATCAATTAAACTATCCGCCGTGATTGCGGTAGTTGTCATCTTTTCTAGTGTGCCAAATGGACGCACTTTATCGGCTTGTGCTGCTTGCGGATAAGCAAGGAATCCTTTAGCTTTTTTAGTGCCATTACCATTAATTAAGTCTAATTCTTCGGTTTCGACAAAAGTATCTTTGATTTCATCGGTTAACCAACTTAAGACATCCAAATCACTAAAGTCTAAGATTTCTTGCGTTGTTTTAGGATAAGCATAAATCGGGTATAACTTGATTGATACTTCTTCAAGTTTTGGGGTAGCGGTTTCCGTTCTAGCTATTCCCTCTTCGCCGTGATTAACCGCTGCGCCACCTACAGATACCAGTTTTTTATATTCGTTTGAACCGATTTTTTTAACCGTACAAATCGCACGCATTTCCGATTCATCCGATAACTGGCGCATGATTTCTTTATCTAACTCAGGAATAACCGTATAACCGCCGTCAGCAGGTACGCCAGTCGATAATGAACGGCTTTCACCCGTGCGGATATAGTTACGTAACTCTTCATTAGTAAGTTTTTTATCGACGGGCTTACCTTTATCCGCAAGGCTACGCTCTTCATTGGCTAAGGTTTCATAGTTAGCAATATCTGTATTGAGTTGCTCAACATCAGCCTTAATGGTATCAAATTGTTTTTTTTCCTCAGGGGTCATACTGCGGTTTTCTTGCTCTGCTTTGTCAAGCATTGAGCGCATTTCGGTTACTTTGGTTGCTTTTAATTGACGTAATTCAATCAGTTTTTTCATATCTATATTTACCTGTATTAATAAATTATTAACAGCGAGATATGAAAGGCTTTGAAAGTTGATAGTGGTTAAACTATAGAAGGTGCTGCGCTTTGGTTTTAGACTGCCATATCTGCGCTAATTCGTGGTTATTCTATTAACCCAAATAGCAGTCTAACAAAACAAAATAATATTGTTAATTCAATGAATTAGATAAAATCCACCTGAAAGCATGAAAACAAAATTATTTTATTTGTATTAGCCAATAATCAATTCTATTTGGTATATCACTAACAATTCTCTTCATTTCGCCACTAGGTTTGGCGTTACTTTTTAGGCTATCTAATAAATAAAAATAAACATCATCTAAAGCGGGGAAAATAAAATATTCCTCTAATTCAGTTAATTCATTATTAGTTCGTTTCTTATCCAAAATTTTGCGCTGGTTTTGCACATACATTTTTAGATTGCTAAATTCGTTTGTTATTTGATTTATTTTAATAGGATCATGCAACATTTCATCTAATGCAATCGCCATAATTTTAGTATCAATTAGTCTTTTCATTTTGTTACCTTTTATTATAGTTAATATTATTTTCTTCTAACGCAGCATCAGGGAACCAGTCATTACACTTATCATAATCAAGGTGTAAGTTAGTCCTGCGTCCCTCACTATGCCTTGCTCTTATAATGACTTCTACATCATATTCTTTCATGGCTGATGGTAAAGCATTAACAAAGTTTCGAAGCGATAATGGATTTTTCAAGTTATTATTTTCGATAAAAGTAATATAGGCATGATACAAAAACCGCTTAAACTGTATGGGTGTCGAGTATTTACCTATCATCATTCCATCGGGTTTATCTGTAGCAAAAAGATAACTACAAAAATCAATCAGTGGGTTAGTTAATCGTTTCACTTCGATAGCCTCCGATGATTTTTGCTGTTTAATTAGTAATGATTTAGCCTTGCTATCATCCTTAAAATAGTTAAAAAGATGCCGAATAATAACGGATAACTCTGCGCTAATTTTATCTTTAAGATTAGGATCTCTTTCGTTAGCTGGGACAGGCTCGCCAAAGTGAAAAATAACCCTACGCCGTGAGATACCACCATCATCATTACTAAATGTCATAGGGTTATTGTTAATCGCTAATATAACCCCCTGTATCTTAGTTGAATAAGGCTTCTTATATTTTTCATCTATCGCCACCTCATCACCTCCAGTAATCGCCTTGATACCGTTACCCTCACCGATATATTTGGCTTGGTCAGGTAAGATGATTAATGATTGCCCAACAATAAGCGACCTTTCTCTTGGTTTTTCTAAGGCTTCCATATTTGCCGATACCGTATTATTCTTGCCTGCTAGCATGGTAGCAATCTCAGCAAAAACACTTTTACCGCTACCGCCTGCGCCTGTAACCTCTAAGAATAATTGCCAGTCATAACGATTGGCTAAAATCATGTATAGCGCAGCTTTTATCGCATCCATTTTGATTTTATCTTTTTTAGCTGAGCGTGATAACCACTGATAAAAATGTGGTGCATGACGTTCCAAGTTTTCATTAGATACACTATCAACATAATCAACATTATTAATTGATTGTAACCAATGGCTTTTAGAATGAGGCTTAAACGCACGAGCTTGTAAATCAAAAACGCCATTTTTAAACCCGATTAAATTTCTAGCTTGTTCACCTTTTAACGGTATCTGTAGCTTCATGGTGTCAATGGTTGATTTAACCCCTTTTTCTGAATAATGCGCTTTTGCTTGCCTGAATAGCTGAACTAATTCACGCTTTAGATCCATTTCAGCAATCATCTGCCAAACATTATCCTTATATTGATAGACTTCATTAGTAAGCATATCTAAAGCAAGATTATTGTCATAGTGCTCTATAAGTACATCTGCTTTCTGGCTAGCTTGCATTTGCGATAAGTCGGGAACGGGATTATGGGCATTTTTCGTAATGCCAACGTCTTGACTTTTACCTTGTAAGTTACATTCAGCTTTTTTGATATTGCTGTCAAATACCGCTGTAGTTTTATTCATGCCATGTTGTTGCCTATAATCATCCCAATCACATTTATAATCTGTATCAGGAACGGAGTAATAACCATTTACCGCTTGAGCTGCTTCTATTGCTTTAGCTAAGCCCGTATTAGGGCTTTGACCAATATCGTTATCACCTGCAATAATGATTTTAGCGGTAGGCTTTAACTCACGAATGTCTTTAGCTACATGAATAAGATTACCTGCGTCAATAGCGGATATAACAATAGACTGTTGGCGGAATTCCGCTATCGATATCCCTGTGGCTAAACCCTCACAGATAATAATTTCATTGTGTGCGAGCAAATTTGCGCACACCTCGGCAGGTCTACTCAAAATTGAGCTGGCTAAAATAAAAGCCCCTTTTTTGCTCGAGCCTTTCATTAAGTGCTTGCTGCCGTCTAGCTCAATAAATTGACCGCCTGCGTATTCATTATGAAGATTCAGCATGGGCACAAAAATGCGCCCGTTATCTAACAAGGGTAAGTCAAAGGTTAACCCTTTCTTGGCCAGGTAATCTGATTGCCCTAATGTTGCTTTAGATAGCAAATACTCAACCTTTTTACATACGGGATTATCTGGTATGTTATCATTATGTAATTGTTCAGAATCTATTTTTCTAAATACGAGATTTTCCCGTATTTTGTTATTCTGATTAGACAGATTTAAACACTCCGCTACTTTACTCGATGCTTCTTTAGCGTCACAGTGATAATAGTTTTTGATAAGCTCTAAGCCGTCACCACTACCGCACTGGTTACAGATGTAAGTACCTCTACCATTTTGGTTATCAAATCTAAATCTATCCTTACCTCCACAAACAGGGCAGGGGCAATGCTTGCCATTACCCACCTCAATACCTAATGATTGAAAGATATAATCCCATTTACCTACGGCTTGGGTTGTAATTTCATTGATTTTCATCTTGTAACCCCTTGTGCTCGGTTTCGCTTCTAAATAGCTTTTTAGAATCGTTAATCAAGTCTGATACAGCATCAAGGGCATAAGCTCGTAACTCATCATTAATTGGCATATCAGAATCACAATCAAGCATTAAAAGCGTGGTGATAGCATCAGCTTGCCCTAGTTTTGTATTGATAGTATTTATTGCGTCCAGTGAGATATTAGCCATTATTCTTATCCTCCGTTAACCCGTACCCCTGTAACTCATCAAAAGCTTGCTCTACTAAATCAACGATAACCCACAGTAAATTACTCATATCGGTTTGTTCGATAAAAGGCTCGTCATATCCTGCGCACTTATAATTAGTGTTATCCAAAGCGATTTTAGCCATGCTCCGAACTTGAATAAGTTTAGATTCAACATTACAAATTAACTGATCATTATTCATGGCTATAACCTCCAAAGCCTCTGGCTCTTTCAATAACTGGATATAAGCGAATTCTAGCAATAAAGATAAGGGATGATTTGCCTAGGCTCTTGCGTGCTTGGCGTTCGGTTGTTGCCGTTGTTTGGACTACTTGAGCCATTGATAGGTCATAGAATTTATATAGTTTGGGTTGTCTTGCGCATAGGTGTACGCTATCATAGCGGTTAGCCATAATCATTACCTCTGTTAATGTTATTGTGGTTAGATCCCTTGATAGTGTTGCGAGCACATCAGGGGATTGTTTTTTGTGGTACTTACCTCTATAATGGTTCATACCATTCATATTTGATCTACCATAAAGGTATGCACCAATGCAAGAGAAAAAAGATAAGAAGAAAACTGACCGCTCAAACAGCACGAGAAAAATTATTAGATTTGAAGACAACCTACTAAAGGAAATTGAGCGACAAACAAATAAAAACGGGGAATCATTCTCTGGCTGGGTGAAAACTGCATGTAAAATGAGATTGGGAGAATAATTTATGAAAAAAATAGTATTATTTATTATAGTAATCGCTATTGCTGGGTATTTTGTATATAATAAATGGAATACTCCTTGCTCGCCGAAGGATGTTCTCTGCCAAAAGAAAGAATAACTAAAATCTTTTCGAACGCTTCCGAAATCTACCCAATTTTTTAACTCTGCGCTATTATAAGAACGTGCTTTAAATGCGTGACGCTTTGGCACAATCTCAATGCATTTAATTATTTCTACTGTCATTGAAAATTCCTTATTAATTGATTTGAGTGATTGAATAGAGGCAACTGTAACAGGTTGCCTTTTTTATTAAATCAATTCGGGTTGGTATTTTGCCCATAACGCTTTTTCCTCTGCGATTAAATTAGCTTTCCATTTTTTACAAGCTTCTAAATTACGTCCTCTTCTGCTTGATTCAATACGATATTCTTTTTCACGTTTAGCATGATCATTCAAGAAAGCCCAAGGCACACCATAAGCACCAGTTTTACGAATTGTTGGAATAACTTCACCAAATACCCAGTTACTAAATCGATAAGCAAATGTTCCTTGTTGAATTGCTTTTCTGCTTCTAGCGATCAACTTGTAAAATCCTGATTCAGATACAGCTAACAATTTTCTTGCCCCACCTCTTTTGCCTGAATGACTATAACTTAAAGTTAGGGTCATTAATTCAAGGCTATTTAATGATTTAATTGCTTTGGTTGGATTGCTATGCTCTAACGCCAAACACACATCGTTAGCAATAAACCAAGGTTCACCCAAATGAGTAATGATTCTTACTTCGATGCCATCAAATTTAATTACACTCAATTCATCTTGTTTAACAATCATCTTAGTAGCTCCCATTAGCAAACCCTCGGCGTTTAGTCGGTTGATTTATCTTTGCTACTGCTGGAGGGTTGTCTATCCAGTGAAGTAATTCCACTAATGACCAACCGCAAGAATTAGCTCCTAACGATTTTCTTAATGGATATTTACCTTCTTTCTCAAGTTGCCAAGCAGTAGAACGGGCGATACTTGTAATTTTGTATCTTTCATTTTCACGAACAAGGCGATCATATTGGATACCGTATTTATCCCTAATGGCTTTGTGTTGTTCTGGAGTGATTGAATATGACATTGAAAGCCCCCTTACTGTACTCGGTTGCTTTCTAAATAGGTTTTAACTTCGGCCATATCGTAAACTACTCGACGCTTGCCAACTTTAATACCTTTGGGGAAATTTGGATCGTAGCGTAATGTATTCTTAGCACAACCTAAGATTAACGCCAGTTCATCAAGGGAATAATATTTAGGAGTATTTAACTGCATTTCTTACCTCATTAAGTTCATTTGTGTTTAACTAATGAGGTAATTATGTCGTTTATGGAAGTTTGTTTTCAGTGGTGGGGATAGGTAGGATTTCCCACCCCCTACTAAAAGCTAAGTTTTACACCTGTTTCTGGGTTAAATAAATCAAAATCATCTACTGGTTTATTCCCGTGTTTATTTGTACCTTTTAGCTCTTCTGCTGTCTTTATGTTAGTATCTTTAAACCAATCTTTCATTACTGTGCTATAGGCTTTACCTGAAATATTAGCTATCTTAGATGCAAGTCTTGATTTAGGAATGTGGATATTTTGTTGTAAATAATGATTCTGAGTATATATAGCAACATTAATCCAGTATCTTTGATCATTGGGTAGATCGCATCCTGATGGATCAATAAATCTATCAATATCTTCACGCATAACAAATAAGTTATTTAAATGAACTTTTAATCCATCAATTGAACATGCATCATCAATAATAACAATATCTTTTGTTTTTGGGTGGTGTAAATGGCAGAACCCTGCTGTTATTAATCCGTTTCTTTCTCTTTCATTAACAAAATCAGGAGATATTATATAAACAGTTTCATGAACAAACCTAGTTGATTTCATTGGACTAATAATAAAAGCACCATATCCTTTTCCTTTAACGTTGACATGGTCATTTTCTCGCTGAATTCTAACGTTGTACAATTGGGTGATATCATCATTGTAAAAATGTGTTCCATATTGGAAAAATTTTTTCCCTAAACCACCATAATCACATTGATAATTGATAACTATTTTTTCACCTTGAAGCATATAATAAAAATTAATTTGCTCTGATAACCAACAATCGACCAGATCATCAGTTGTACAATCTAATTCATTGCATGCACGTTCTAAATTTATATATGGTCTTTTCGGTAATAAAGCCATTGTTTCCCTCAAACACGAGCACCCTAACCTAATGAAGAAGTTACGCCAGTTCGTTAGGGTTACGAATGTTCAGGAGCTACCCTAGGCGTAACTAATTTAATTTACTGAATATATTTAAATATAATTACATCACCACTGGATAAAATTACATATGTTTTTCATATCACTTTTTAGAGAAATCTGGCTAGCCAAAGGAAAGGCTCTCATTTAGAAATCAGTACGGATTTAAAATCAAACCTAATGACATAATTTAATGTTATATATGTTATTATTATCTTTTAATAACACTTAAAAAAATATATATAAATCAATTATATTATGTTATTAGTGTTGTTAGTGTTATTAAAAATAATATATAAAGTATATTCCTATATAAGAGGCAATAAAAAACCAGTCTAGTTGACTGGCTTAATATATGGCTATGGCAAAACTAATCATTAACGGTTTTCAAAGCATTACTCCCTAATAAAGACACATTCCCTTGGCTTGCTTGCTCTACAAAATCACCCCACCAATTCATTAATTCACGACGTTGCTCAAGATAATTTGCTCGGTTATAAATACGCCTAACTTCATTTTTATCAGCATGAGCCAAAGATGCCTCTATCAAGTCAGGATTAAAGCCTTGTTCATTTAATGCCGTGCTTGCTAATGACCTTAACCCATGAGAAACAAGGCGACCACCAAACCCCATCCTTTTAATGGCCATATTAACTGTTTGGCTACTCATAGGCTTATTAATAGAACCTTTCATACTTGGGAATACGAATTCTTTATGACTGGTTATAGGTAGCATGATTTCAAGTATCTTTATAGCCTGATATGGTAGCGGAATAATATGATCTCGCTTCATTTTCATTTTACTAGCAGGAATTGTCCAAATCCTTTGTTTGATATCTATTTCCTCCCATAAAGCACCTACTGCCTCACTTGGTCTTGTGATAGTCAATAATTGCCATTCTATTAAGCATCTGGTTTGTAATTCTATATTAGCCAAAGAAAGGGCTTGCATAAAATCAGGCAGTTCATCAGGTCGAATACTTGGCATATTTGTAGGTGTTGGGCTTTCAAATACTTTGCCTACTTTAATTAACTTGTTAGATTCTATTAATTCATAATTAACAGCATAATCCATTATTTTATTAACTCGCCTAATTACTCGTTTTATCATATCGAATTTTCTAGCTGCTTTTAATGGAGCTAATATATTAATAAATAGTGTCGGGGTTATATCTGTTATTAGTGTATTACCAAGATAAGGGAAAACATGATTTTCTAGTGACTGCCAACTTTTTTTAATTGTCTCATCCTTATAACCTTGTGACTTCTCCAATATAAGCCAATCATCGGCCACACTTTTAAGTGTTCTTATCTTTTGAGTATTGATTAACTCTTTTTCTAATGGGTCTTTATTTTGCCTAATTAAATCTCTGGATTCATTACGAAGATTTCTAGCATCAATTAAACTAACTTGAGGATAATGGCCAAAACTAATTAATGCCCTTTTTTTAGTTGATGGACGAATATAATTAAAGCGCCATATTTTAGAACCAGTCTTTTTAATCAGCAAATATAATCCGTCTCCATCAGATAAAGTGTAATCCTTTTCTTTTGGCTTGGCGTTTTTAATTTGTGTATCAGTAAGAGGCTTAACTATTTTTACCATGTTATACAACTCGATGTTATATTCAAACGTATAACATAATATATAACATAAAAGTTTGAATTTTGCTAAATCAGGATGAACTTAGTTGAACAGTAAATTAACTGGAAAGCTTGTTAGATAAAGGTTTTTTGAACGTTTTTAAACTTACTTGATTCTTGCGATGGTGGCCCCTACTGGACTTGAACCAGTGACCAATCGATTATGAGTCGAACCAAACAACTAATTGATTTTAATATTTAAATAATTTCTACGTATTAATAAATCTCATAATAGAGGGATAGATATTGTTAACAAATAATAAATAAATTAAAAATTTTGTCAACATTAATAATCACCAATTATTGTATAATTACTAATGTATTACTACTAGTATTCTATATCAATTACATTGAATACTAGTAGTAAACCATTATTGAATAATTTTCATAATCAATAAACAATTATTTATATAATTAACCATTATTTTAATTGATTAAAATGCTCATCTAAACAAGATCTTAATTGATCATGATCTGTTACTATATATTCTAATGTTGTTGATAACGATGAATGCCCTAATAGCTCCTTTACTAATGTTACATTTCGATCGGGTTGTTTCATCAGATTTGTTGCTAATGTATGTCTGAACCTATGTGGGCTGACTTTAACATTGCAAACTTTTGATAATCGCTGAAAAAACGCATCTATTCGATCAAAATTCATTTCTTTGTAAAAATCACATTTACCATTTTTAAAATGATAAATATTAAATAGCTGCATGTTCGGTTTTTTATTTAACATTTTTAATTGTTTCTTTAATTCAACAATATCTTGAAAAACATCGTCAATTAGTGGGATTTCTCGTTCGTTATGAGTTTTCGAGCCCTCTTCTCTTAAAAAAAGTTTTTTATCTTTATCATTAATATCACAAATACGAATATGCAACAATTGATTACGTCGAATACCTGTATATTGCAAAATTTTAATCAGTGTTATCCAAAATTGGGCTGGATAACAAAAATCTCTTGGTGATTCTTTTAGCTGTTTTTCTTTAAGAAAACTTAAACAAATATCAATATCTGCTTGTGATATAGTCTTTTTGGCTTTCTTCCCTGGTTTTATTAACATCTTATCAAATGGATTTTTTTTTGAATAACTAAGCCTTGTTCTATACCAAATCCCATTAACGCTTTAAAATGACGACAATAACTATTCCATGTTACATGTTTACATTGTCTGACTTCCAAAATATGGCTTCTAAAGTTTGATACTGTTTTATGGTTAATTGAGTTAATATTTGTAAAATCACTATTAAAAAATCGAGTAAATGCTTCAATATACCTTCTATAATTATAGATAGTTTGTTTACGCAATTGTTTAAATTCTAGATATACTATGAGCAATTCCTGCCAAGACATTTTTTCTTTTGTTATTTCCATAAATACTCCTGATTCTCATTTTCTCACTAATTGTTTTTGTAAATATTAACATCATGAATTAATGTTAGATGTGGATTATCAGGGAAATTATTCTCAATAGCAAATAATGGTTTGTTATCAATTAAATAACCTTTGATAAAAGTATGGCTCTTTCTTTTTCCCGAAATGAAGCATTTCCAGATGTTAAATCCTTCATCACTAAATTTGGTATGAATTTTTAAATTTTGGAATTCACGTTGTAATTGTTTCCAGTTGCTATCATCATCATTACCATTTATATATAAACTGTATTTTCTAAAAATTTTGGGAGTTACCATGAATATTTTACTGTCAACAGTATGAATGCACGCATTTTGGTTATTAACTGGTAATTTTTTACCAATAATTTGACTTCTAACCCATTTAAAAAATGGGTGATTATAGATATCATCATTATCTAATGTGTTAGAAATACACTCATTTGAAATAGAAATATTATTATTTTTTAAATCATTTTCTTTTATTTGACGATCCGCTTTGGAATTGTCACAATCATCATGATTATCAGCCATATCTGTTTCAGATATCTCAGTATTTGTTTTTTCATTAGAAAATAGGTTTAATATTATATCTTGCATTCTAGAAGCTTTGTCATCTACAGACTCAGATGCAATGTTTAATTTAGACTCTTCTTTAACCTCCTCCGTTGAAATATTATCAGGTATGGAGTTAAGATTATCTGCTTCTGTTGCTTCTGTTAACAGTGGAGTGATTGAACCCTTGAATGGTTCTGGAGCATTAGTAATATTATGAAAAGCCACATTGGCAGGTATACGGATAAGTGTTAGTTTTTCAGCAACCCAACCACTATCAGATTCAATTTTACACGGCCAAATAGTTTTATCTTCATTTGCTATTGCTATCCCGTGCTCTTTTAGTATATTAAATATTTTTGCATTATCAGTAGGTATATCAGTTATACCGTTTTGCAGCAAATTAGCTTTCATTTTATCGGTAAATGATTTGCTAATAACCCAAACATCTTTTCCATCAAACCAACCATCACAGGCTTTTGGGCCATTCAACACTAATTCTGATTCAATTAAATACCTTATCGAAACAATCATTTTACTCATTAGTGATACTGGTTTACTTAGTATTTTTGTCGGATCTCCACCTAGATTATTCGATACAGAAAACATATCTGCTTTTTGTATAATTTCGGATAATACGCCAGCTTTTTCAGTATGGCCTGAACATAAACTTAAAAAAGATTTAAACAATTCAGGGAATTGTGATAACCAAATGATACTTTCATCTGGTAAAATTCGTTTAATCATCAATGCTGCAGCACTCGGATGAAGAGAGTAATCCCTATCTTTTTTATAATTAAACCGATACGGTAAATCTAAATTGCTTTTCCACGGATACCAAATTTTGCCATCGTTCATTTCAACATGAACATCTACAACAACTTTACCTATGTCATGTAACAATGCACCGTATACAACTGCCGCACTCCAAGCCTGAGCTTGCCTTGGAATATCTTCTGCGTTAGCTCCAAGTAAGTAAGATTGCCTCAACTTCAATGCATAATTTGCCACCTCAAGTCCGTGATCAATCATACCACCTGTATACGAATGATGGTGTGCCTCCGAAGCGGGCAGTAATTGCACTATTTCAACATAATTATTGATAACATCCATATATAATTTATTAAACCGCTGTTGATCAATTGATACTCGTTGCCAAATTAGTGAGATCAGCTTTTTTCGAGAAGGTGTATCAAGCAATTCTGTTGCCGATTTTGGAATATACCAGTCTTCCAATGATGATGAATTCTCATGAGTACTGATACTCTCTTGTTTATTTTTAACAATTAACTTTTTTAAGAAATGAAGCATAATCAATACAATTTTTAAATACCTGTATATTTATCAATATAAACTTGATGAACCATATTTAATATAGAAAAATAAATATTCATATTGCGAATTTTTACTTAATTAGTATAATTAGTTCGTTTCCGCTACTTTTAGTAGCAAACAACGAGAAGATGATCGTTAATTCTCAGACGTTGCCAATAAAATGGGACGTTCCTTTTTTAAGGTGATCACATCCCAACAGCCAACAAACTCACTACTTTCGTAGGTTGGTAACATCTATTGGATGTTGAGTTCTTATAAACTTACTTTTTACTCACCCATAGGGGAATTTTATCCCTATTGGGCATAAATTCTCCTTTTTATTGACTTAATTTTGGAGAATATTATGACTAACTTAACTAATAACACAGTAACTAAACAATTTTTTGATTTACATACAACTGGAATTGGCTATTTAAACCGAATCCGTGAAGTTAAAGTCAAAAATGGTAAACCTTATTTATCATGTACAATCGCAGCACTAAGGGGAAATTGCCAAAACGCCGAATATACCTACATTAACTGTAACGTTACTGGTGAAAAAGCAAAAAGCTTAGTTGAAAAATGCATTGAAGCAAATAAAGCCAACAAAAAAATCTTAATCAGTTTTTGCGTCGGTGATATCTATGCTGAAACATTTACATACAGCACTGGAGTTAAAAAAGGAGACGTTGGAATCAATTTAAAAGCTCGATTACTAAAAATCTCCAGCCTTAAAATTGATGGTGAACTTAAATATTCGGATAAAATCGAACATTTAGAAAATCAAAGTGAACCTCATGACGAAGAACTCAATAATGTTGCGTAACAATTAACAACTCAAAAAAAGCAAGGAAACTTGCTTTTTTAATTGTTAAATCAGTTGCTTCAACTCTCCATTTGTGATGAAATTCCTCACAGGAAAAGGCTTATATGATAAAAAGTTTTGAACATAAAGAACTGGAACTTTTTTTGAAACTGGTTCAACTAGAGGTATTGGAGCATTTATGGAAATGTTTAACCCTTCACATCCAGGTGAAATTTTATTAGACGAAATTTTACCTAATACATTAAATATGACTATTACTGATTTTGCTAAACATCTAGGTTTTTCACGTGAAACAATATCAAAAGTGTTACATGGTAAAGCCCCTATTTCACCAACCCTAGCTTGGCGATTAGAACTAGCTGGAATTAGCACTGCAAGAATGTGGTTATCATTACAATCCCAGTATGATTTATGGCAAATTAAACACAAATCAAACCAACCAGAAATAATTCGTTTAGTTCCGTGCATTGACGAAGATGAGGATATTCTTAGAATTGCCGAAGATAGACTCAGAAATCCAGGTAAAATTATTGAGGTGAATGTGGATGACCTTTAAAGTCGTGTTCGATGAAAAGGCATTTAAAGAATGGAATAAATTAGATCGGAGTATACAGCTTCAATTTAAAAAAAAGTTAAAAAAACTTCAGATTAACCCCTATATTGAATCAGCTAAGTTAAGTGGTTCACTGTCTGGGTGTTTCAAAATAAAATTGAGGTCATCTGGATTCAGAATGGTCTATAAAGTTATTGATGAGCTTATTATTATCAAAGTGTTAGCGATAGGTAAGCGAGAATCTTTAAATGTTTACAACGATGCAAAGCAGCGCATTAATTAAATCGTTATACTAATTTTTCCGCTACTTTTAGTAGCAAACAACGAGAAGATGATCGTTAATTCTCAGACATAGCCAGTAAAATGGTATGTTCCTTTTAATTAAGGTGATCACATCCCAACAGCCAACAAACTCACTACTTTCGTAGGTTGGTAACATCTGTTTGATGTTGAGTTCTTATAAACTTATCTTTTACTCACCCATAGGGGAATTTTATCCCTATTGGGCATAAATTCTCCTTTTTATTGACTTAATTTTGGAGAATTATCATGACAATTAATTACATTAAAGACTTATTTACAAGTAATTATGGATTTAAACTAGAGATCAATTTCACTGACAATAATCAGGTCGAAATTATCACTTCTGAGCGTAGTTTCAATTCAATTATTGAGGCTGAAAATGAAATTACTCACTTTCTTGGTGATATTTGGATGGATGGTGAAATTAATAATCGTCCGTGTGAAGTTAAACGTGCATCAATAGTAGACAATTCTACCCAGAACATAGTAATTAGCGGCTTAGTAAATGTAGTATTAGTTCATTGGCAGTTAAACCCAACAACTAATTTCATCGAATATCTGAAACGCAAATTACCTATTGTTCGTAATATTGAAATAGCTAAACTCATTGATCTAACTCGTTATGAATTAGCTTTATAAAAACTCTACACATTCCATTAGGAGAATACTCCTAATGGAGTGTTCTCCATCAATTAAACTATAGGAGAACACTTATGTATATTGAAAATAAACTTGATAATGATACTAGTAAACGACTCTATCTTAGAGATGACATTATAAAGATTGATGACGATATATTATCTAATATTAAACGATATGATTTGATTAATTCATTCTCTGATGGAGAAGGCGTTGAATTTAATCTCTATCTATCAAAAATGGAAGATTGGTTGATGAAACAATGGCAATGTAATAATTTAAATGATTTCAATCATAAAATTGCTAGCCGTTTCAATTCATCTTATAAAGAAATTTTATCATCAGGAGATTATACACAATGTTTTTTGATTTGCTTTTTGGAGCATTTAAAAGAATTAGGTCATAATGCCTATTTTGATTTGTATTCTGAAGCTGTATTAAGTATTGATGGTGAAATTATTGATAATATCTGTCTCTTAATTAGTTAAAACATTCACAATAAAAAGCAAGGAAACTTGCTTTTTTTACAACAATGATGTAATACATACTAAGAAATAAATTATAATTCTTTGTTTTTCGACTAAGGAAAAAATAAATGAGGCATTTAATAATTTATCCAGACATTAAAGCAAGGGCAATCAAGAACCCGTCTGAAGAGGATTATTTACGTTATGAAAATACTGATCATGGTCTACTTGATGATGATACATTTGGAGAGTTAACTAAACGAAAAATTCAAGAGTTATTCAAGACTCAAAGCTATGTTGAACAAGTTGGAAATGAAATCTGGCGAGTTAAACCAGATGGTTCTCGAGAACTCGTAAAAAGGATTTTTAAAATTGAATGTAATTAACAATACTAATGAAACTAAACTGAATGATCTAACATTTCTTATTATTTGAAATAAGTAAGCAAACTAAAATATATCTAATTGGATTACAGGATATATGATAAAATCACTTAAGATAGAAGTATCAGCTAGAACTTAAATTAATCGTCCAATTTATTGAACAATATGTAGTTTATTATTAATACGATCATAAACTATATTTTTCGTAATAAAGTTTATATGCGAATGAATAAAATCTTATTACGAAAAATATAGAAGATACAAATGGTTTAGTTTTTATATCTAATTCATCTCCTCTCGGCCATTTCTCAAAAAACATATATGGGATAAAATAGTTGGATAATATTAAGGAGAAATTGATGAGCAAAAAACATACATACATAAGTCTTTTTTCATCTGCCGGAGTCGGATGTTATGGGTTTAAATTAAATAATTATGAATGTATTGCAACTAATGAATTAATTGAAAGAAGAATTAATATTCAAAAAATTAATAAAAAGTGTCGTTTTGATTCTGGATATATTAATGGTGATATTAAACAAGATGAAATCAAACAACGTATTTATCTAGAAATTCAGCGTTGGCAAAAGTTAGGTTATCATCGTGTTGATGTCGTCATTGCAACACCTCCTTGTCAAGGTATGAGTGTTGCTAATCATAAGAAAAAAGAAAATGAAATTGAGCGAAATAGCCTTGTAGTTGAAAGTGTAAATATAATAAAAAATATTCGTCCATATTTTTTTATTTTAGAAAATGTTCAGGCATTTTGGAAAACAGGTTGTACAAATAATCAAGGAGAATTGGTTGCTATTGGCGATTTAATCTTAGCTGAATTGGCAACGGATTATAAAATTGAACATCGAATTATCAATTTTAAGAATTATGGTTCAAATTCATCTCGCACAAGAACTTTAGTAATTGGAGTGGATAAAAATTTATCACATTCCCCTAGCCAATTTTTTCCTGATGAACGTGATGAAGTTACTCTTAAGAAAGTAATTGGCAACATGAAATCACTTGATTGGGGAGAATATGATAATAATGATTTTTATCATAGTTTTCGTGTTTACCCTGAACATATGCGAGCTTGGATAACTGATATTAAGCAAGGGCAAAGTGCTTTTGATAACGTTGAATTAAATAAACGTCCTCATAAAATTGTAAATGGTGAAATAGTGCTTAACAAATCCAAAAATGGGGATAAATACACTCGCCAACTTTATGATAAAGTCGCTCCGTGTATTCATACTAGAAATGATCAACTAGCAAGCCAAAATACTGTACATCCAATAGATGATCGTGTCTTTTCTATTCGTGAATTAATGAAATTAATGACTATCCCTGATCAATTTAAATGGGTCGATATATCATTAGAAACATTGAATAATTTATCTTTAGCAGAAAAACAAAAAATTTCTAAGAAAAATGAGATGAATATTCGTCAAAGCATTGGGGAAGCTGTACCAACAGCAATATTTAAAACGGTTGCGGAAAAAATTAAGCAAGTAATTTGATATGACAGAGAAAGAAATATTACAACTGATCGAAAGACATGAACTTAATGATGAAAACTGTTTATCTAATTACCTTTTATCACAACTTAAAAATAACACTATAGATACTACGGTACTTTCTCGTATTATTGAATTAAGTAATAGTGAAAGAGAAAATTATTCTGCTTATTATACAAACCCTTTTATTATTCAAGAAATCATTAATTATTTACCTGATTTTTTGGAAAAATCACAACTACATATTTGTGAACCATCAGTAGGTGCAGGTAATTTCTTACCTTTCTTATTTGAGAAATATAAGCATATCCCAAAAGTGAAATTCACGTTAATCGATATTAACCCCAAAACTTTAGAATGGGTAAAATTAATTTATAATCAACAAAGATTACCCGAAAATATTGAATTAGAATTTATTTGTAATGATTTTATGTTATATCAACCAGAGAGAAAGTTTGATTTAATAATTGGTAATCCGCCTTTTACAAAGCTAAAAAGAACAGACCTTAGTTTATTTGATATAGAAAACTATAGCCAAAATGTCAAAAATCTCTCGGCCTTTTTCCTTGAAAAATCGTTACAATGTGCAGACGTTATTTCTTTAATTATGCCTAAAAATTTACTTAATACTCCTGAATATAAGGAAACGAGAGAAAAGCTAACAAATAATAAGATCCAATCTATTTTGGATTTTGGTGAATTAGGTTTTAAAGGTGTATTGGTAGAAACAATCAATATAATTTGTAATTTGAAAGAAAATAATCAAAGAAATATTGATGTATGTTCTTTACCTAAAAAACTAAAATTAATCCAAAAAGCAAATTATATTTTTGATTCTGCTTTACCTTATTGGGTTATATATCGGGATCAAGATTTTGATAAGGTGTTTAAAAAGTTAAAATTTAACCAGTTTACTGTTTTCAGAGATCGTCAAATTACAAATGAAAATTTGTCATTAGTAAAAAAACATTCAGAACAAGTTAGAGTATTAAAATCTAGAAATATTAGTGATTTAGGTGATAAAATTATAGATATAGAAAATTATGATGCTTATATTGAGCAAACAAAATTAATGAAATTATCCGTTGCTAAATATTTTGATCGTGAAGATGTTTATTTAACACCAAATATGACATATAAGCCTAGGTTAATGCGAAAACAAAAAGGCTACATTATGAATGGTTCAGTTGCAGTATTAATACCTAAATTTTCATATCATCTATCAGATGATGAATTAAAATATTATGCAAGTTCTGAATTTAGACATTTTTATCAAATAGCAAGGAATTATCAGACAAGATCGTTAAATATTGATGCTAATAGCGTTTTTTGGTTTGGTTTAAAAAATAGGGAGATAAAATGAGTAATGACTTTATTCAAAATTTCTTATCAAAATATGATTACGATGTGAAACTATCAGGTAATGCGCGTTGGATTGATCAAAAATGCACTTATGATGTTGTGCAAATTATTGCTGACTGTATTCTAGAATATACACAATCAAGCACATCAACCTCTTTTACAGTTAAAGACATTTGGGATAGTAAATATGCTCAGGAAAATGTGCAAACGATATTTTCAAAACCAGATCCTAGCCAAAAATCACGCAATGAATATGATAAGTATTTTGGACAACCTATTAAGTTACTCGCTTATAGTCGAATTTTAATTGAAACTAAAGTTAGTACTAGGTACTTATATCGAATTAATAACCTTGAATTATTACAACATATTGCTTTACGTCCATTAAATACACTGAATTTCCTTACTCATTATATCGAAAAAGTATTAAAAGACAGTGGATTGGCTACTAGTTTTAATGATTTTCTTAAAGTCCAAAATAAAGAGAGTTATCAACAATTAAAAGATACGTTTACATCATTTACGATTGACAACACACCGATTAACGGTAGTATAGAGTGTGGACGAATTTTTACAAAAATTATCAATCCATTAGCATTCAAATATAAAAAGCGGGGAACAGAAAGAGGACATATATCTAAAAACCTAATTACACTGCAAGATCTCACTTATAATCGCTTAAATTGGCGAGATCAACTATCTGGAAAGTCGAAACAAATTTCACGTCAAGAACACCAATCACTAGAACAACAACAATCAAAAAATTACCACGAATATTTGGTACAGAAAGCTAAAAAAGATGTGCGTAAATTTAACGATCTATATCGAAACGGAAAATCTGAAGTGTATCAATTAGGTGAAGATATTTTAGCAAGCCAGATTCATCATATTTTCACAAAGTCTGATTTTCCTGAAATTGCAGATTACCTTGAAAATTTAATTGCTATAACACCAAATCAACATTTTGGCATGGCACACCCTGAAAATAAGACCGCTTATATTGATAAAAATTTTCAGTACATCTGTTTAATTGCTAAATGTTCATCTATTATGGAAAATTTAACTCATTCAAAGGGCATAAAAATCTATGATTTCGAAGATTATCGTTTTGTATTAAACGTTGGCTTTAAAACCGATAAATTTAATTATATTCCCCCATTAGATTTTGCATCTATAATTAAACAAATTGATTTTTTCTGTAGTGATTATTTAGGAGGTGCATATTCAGCTCTTGTGGAAAGTAATTATCCAGTAATATAAAAACTAGAAAATATTTCCCATTAAACTATACAAAAATGGGGAACATGTTGTTGATGAATTTATAATAACAAAAACTGACACATAACGTGCCAGCTTTTACTTTATATCACTTATTTTTATACGGCAATTAGCTGTTTTGCTAAAGCCACTTCAATGGATTCATCATCAGAATTAAGTATATCTAATCCCGATTCAGGCATATCCCCTGAAGTACTTTGTGAAACCGCTATTTTTTTTGCCATTAATTTTAAACAGCTTGTTTGTGCTGAATTTTCATAGCCCAAATAAATCACTTTTACATCATTTTTCTGGCCAATTCTGAACGAACGTTTTGCTGCTTGTTGCAATGTGTAAACATTAAAACCAGTTTGCAAGAAAATAATGGTCGGAAAATCGAGTAAATCAAGACCTGTTTTAACAAGTTCTGGATTTGTTATGACAATATCATAATCTTTATCCACTTTGTCTAAGATCCAATCCTCCCTCTTTTCTGGCGACACATTTGATTTTAATATAGCTGTTTTTAAACCAGCTTGTTCTAAAATAAGCTTAAGCCGTCCAGTTATGTCTCGAGTACCAGTATAAGTTGCATATACTAATACTTTACGACCATCTGTTTTTTCAGCTAAACAATGTTCAACTAAAGATTGCTCTTTTGGCGAACATTCAATAAAACTATCACCCTCATCACCACTAAATACAGATGGCACAAAAGCCAGCTTATCTCGTGTTCTTGGATGAGTGACTGTTTCTGCTCTAAAACAGCAGTCAGGCCATGCAAGTAAGGTATTGAGTACAACACCAAGTAATGTTGTATCTCTTTTCACTAATGCACTTCTCAACTCACTCTTAAGTTTATTCGATAAATCATCGTAATAACTTCTTTGCTCATATGACATTGGAATATCAATATACTCTTCAGTATAATTCGGGAGAATATTATCACCAATATCTTTAAGCTTTAGAAATACTGTATACGGTAATACATATCGTAAAATACCCTTTGGTCCAAAACCTGGAGCTTTTTGTGTTCGATGAGAAATCTGATTACCTTTTGCTGTTTTATGACTATTTCCATGCCTTTCCGTATATAGGTCTTTAATGATTCCATGATCTCGCATAAACTCCATTGCTGCGGTACCAAGTGAACCTCTGCTATTCGGTTTATAACCGTCTTCAATCATCTTAGACGTTAATACACGAAAAAGTAAAAAAAATAGGTCATCTGCATATCCTCCCATAAGAGTACCAGTTAAAAGTAAAATCTTTTTAACTTGGCTAGCAAGCACCCCCATGGCCTGCCCTTGTGCAGAGCCTTGATTTTTATACTCATGACCTTCATCAACAATCAATAAATCAAAAAATCCTTGTGGTAAATATCTTTTGATAAATTCGGTAGCTTGATAAGCACCTTCGCCAAAACCAAATTCAAGTTTAGCTAAAGCTTTTTCCATTCTTATTGCTTGTCTGTCAGTAAAAATAAACTCACCATTTTCATTCATAAGATTAACAAAATCTGATGCATTATCCGCAAGCAGATCAGATAGAAAATCGTCACCAAATTTATTAATTAGAGATTCAGCTTTCACTGGCCCAACTGTCGGAATTTGACACATCGATTTTTTAACTCTGTCTCTAAAACTAGAATTCGAGTTATTTAATGGTCTAATCAAAGTCCATAAAGCACTGCCACAATTCACACAAGTTGTTCGATGTTCTTTCAAAACAAAATCGCTAAAAAGAATTAACTCCCCATCGTCATCACGACAAAAATTATAACAGTCGGGACAAGCAGCACAGTCTTTTTTTATGTATTTTGTTTTAACTTCCCCACGTTCATGAATATTTTGCTTTTGGTAAATAGGTTTTGATTTCAGTGCATGTTTCCAGTGGTATCCCATTCGCATTCGAACACGTCCTAAAACGTAAAATTCAGGCACATTAGATGTAATACCTAACTTAAGCTCTTGCCTCAATTTTAATAGCTTCACAAGTGTATCTGAGCCATTTAAAACCCATACTCTTGCACCTGGTATCGTTTCTAAAATTTCTCGTCGCCATTTATATACAAGATGAGGTGGCGAAATTATCAGATTACGTCGATACTGGGCTTCATAGTGAAGTACTGCTGCCACAGCAATTGCCATCATTGTCTTTCCTGTTCCCATCTCAGCGTTGATAATCGCTGCTGGTTCATTCTGATCTAATAACAATTTTGTAACAGCCTGTACAACATTAGCTTGTTCACTAAATGGTTTACGTTTTAACTGTTCCATAATTGATTGTCGTTCAAATGACATATCATCCTCGCTGTAAACTGGAGGATTAGATGCATTCAAACTATCCAATAATGAATCTTTAAATTCATTAATAAAACTATTTAAATCAATTTGTGTATTTAATGTTACTTGTTCCATTTTTAATCCTTAGAAAAAAAGGGATACAAGCTCCACAAGGGATTGTATCCCTTATGGGTTAATGTTTAAATTAATATAGATTTAATATTCATTTGGCAGCATCAACGTAGTGATAAAACCTCGCTCACCATGCCATTCGGTAATAATCCATAGTTTTATATCATCAGAAAGCTTATAACTTGCAAATAAGCGGTCATTTTTTTGTCCTTGCTTTAACACTTGATCATTTAATTTTTTGTCACTATCGTCCATATCATCTCCCCAATCGCCATTTCTATAACGACTAAGAGCGCTTGAAACAGCAAGTGCCATATTAAAATCACGATCAGCTAAGCACTTAATCCCTTCTGTGGAATAAATCAATCCAGTTACAACTGAGCAGGATTGATTATCTTCAACATGTGTACCATTTTCATCCAATTCATCCAATTCATCAACTTCGTTAATTTGACTAGAAATCACCAATAACGAACCAAATGTTTCAGAATTTGGAGTGAAATCAAATGCCTTAATTGAAGGAACAAATTTATCGGTCAAAATTGTTTTTGATTCAACAATAAAGCCCTCATCATCCAAAGTATTTTCAACACTTTTTGACTTTGATTTGTAAGTATCACCTTTAATGATATAAGTTTTACCTGTATTGGATTTTACAATACCATTGATTTCACCAGCAGCTAGTGCTAACGATAAATGCCAATCCGACATTTTACACAACGGTTTGCGTTTGCGTTCACAACATTTTTTGAAAAAAAGATTAAAGTCATTCCATAGTCCACCTATCTTTTGAACTTCCTGACCTAACTCTTCATCAGTAAATGATAGTTTATAGAAAGATTTAACTTCACTTTCTGGCTCAGGAATTTGATACATCGGCTTATTTGTAACAGCTATCTCATCAGGAACAATTTCTCCTTCAAAAATAGCTTCAAATTTTGCCTTCATATCATTTTTTTCCTGAAGTGCTATATCATTTTGTCGAACCTTTCTTCCTAAAATAACAATCTGCTTGAATTGTTTATCACAAGCTGTAAATATTGAAATATCAGTGAACTGACTTGCAATCCAATTTGAAAGCATCTCATCAAGCTGAGTAAACGGAATTATTAATACTAAAATACCGTTATACTGAAGCGACGGGATCGTAAAACGATAGAATATTTTCTCTAGTCGTTTGTAGTCTTTCTGATAATTTGTAATTGCTCCATTATGTTCACTAGTTAAATCTCCATATGGTGGATTTAAGAATAATAAACCAAAGGAATTAGGTGAAATAACGGTATCAAATAAGTCACTTCTTAACAAAACATCACAATATTTTTGGGCTAGTTCTGCTCGATGTCGATTGTATTCAATACCATATAGTTTTGCTTTATGACTAAGTGAATACGCAATATTACTTGCTGCTCGAGCTTCACCAACACAAGGATCTAAAACTCGAATAGCAGTATCAGTTCTTACAAAATGGCTAATAATTGCATTTGTTGTAGCATCATCCGTTGGATAATAGCCATTTTTAGCAAAATTATGCGCCACTCTCGGCGATATAAGTGCAACCATAAATACTCCCTATGATTATGATAAAGTTAAAATACCATCACGAATTTTTTGGCTCATGATTTGAGTTAATATTGTGTCGTTTACAATGATTGTTGTTGCATCAATATCACCAACAATTGCTTTATGTTCTTTAATCATTCCTTGTTGTTTAGCAATCGACACAATTTCGTCAGCCCAATGTTCTAAAATGGGTACAGATGAAAGTGTTTTAATTGCATCAAAGTAACGATTATGTCTAGTGGAAACATCTTCTATCTTATAAATAGAGATCATTGAATTTGAATCACGGTTTGGCTCAATAATGCGTTTATCAAAAATAAAAGCATGAATCAACGAACCAAATAACGTTTTAGTTACTTTCAATGTGCGCTTTGCATAATACTTTCCTTCAGCTAAAAACACTCGATGATGATTTAACTTAATATCCGTTAAACCATGTGTAGTTGTTTCGCCAATCGTAAGTTTTGCAAAGAGTTCCTGCATTGCGGTATCTTTCCCCCATACTGATAAAAAAATCAGTTCGGAGTCATTATTCGCAATACAACAATCACATTTCAAATCTGGAATATCTTGTAATGTAAGAATGTTACTCATTAAAGTTTCTCCTTAAATCAATATAAGGAGAAACGATCTCTAGGAAGACCTGTTTCTCCCCAGAGATAGATAAGTTAAGTTAAAATTGTTCTGGCAATTTATTCCAACATTGGCTTTTATAGTCAAAATGGTAACCAAGTTCGATTAAACGTTTTTTCTGGGAACGTATTTTTAAGCGATCCTCCGTTGAATCTAGTTTAACTTGATCACCTATCGGCCATAAAATACCAAACAGTTCAGCATCACCTGAACCTGAGGTAGCCATAGTTTCTTCATGTTGATGTTCAGTATTAACTTTCTGAACTTCAGATGACTCAGTCTGACAAATAGGGTCTTCTGATACATGTATTTTTTCCGAATCTGCTTCATCTAATTTGGATGAATTAACCAGATCCATATCTTCAATATACGCACAACATTCAATAACAACACGATTGCCATAACTATATGAAGAAGATTTGATTTGTTTAATCACAAACGACCCTTCATATTTTCCAGCTTCATACTGATCCAATAATTTATTATCTTTTAAAGAAAATTCACCAATGGATGTAAAAAGCTTGGCGACATTGAAATTGCCATATTTACCCGTTCTTGTTGTAATGACTAATTCACCAGGTATTGAAATCATATTAATGCTCCAGTATAAAAAGTAAAAATAAAAACCAACTACTTTATGCGTAATAAAGTAAGCTGGTTTAAATGAAATAGGAAAACTATTTTTGTAGTTGATGATAATTTCTAACTTGAGTTCGCCATTCGTGATTTACTTCAAAATTAGCTAATTCAAGGTAATTAAGTGGACATGAATAATAAGGAGGAAAAGATAATTCACAATAATATGAATAGCTCCAAGCCTCGTCAATTTGTCTGATCAAATTACATTTTATGTAACGGTATTTACCTGCCAGTAAAATGTTTCGATAATCGTTTATGACATTAAATTCAATTAATGACCATAATATGGTTACTCCATGAATATAGTCATTACAAACATGAAATTGCAATGTTTTTTCTTCATAATGTTCACTATAAACAGGAGCAATTAATGAATTAATTAACTCAGATTTAGTATGAATATTATGCTCTGAATACCATCTCATAATAATAAACCTCCTCAAACAAAATCAGGAGATATCACTCAAGAGGAGTGAAAATCCCCCTCCTGGTTGACACATTAAAATTAAGACTTATGTAAGTATTCTTGAATGATTGAACTTAATGATACATCATCAGGTATAGTTGCTTCACAATTGATTAAAGCAAGGAAATATTCTGTCGAAAGAAGTATGTATTCGTTAGTTAACATGGATATTCTCCTAATTAAAAGTTGAATAAAAAAGGAGAATACTTTCCACAGGAGAAAATATTCCCCTATGGGTAAAAGATAAAAACAATTAATTACTTATTAAAATAATTTTCTTGTTTTATTTTGGATCTCATTTTTTTCTAATGAGGCATGAGTTAGTTCTCGTTGTTGCACCAATGCTGGAAGTAAGTCATTGTATTCCTCAATTCTTAGCATTCGAATATCTTTCAATGAAGGTGTAAACCAACTAAACTTTTGTCCCAATTGTTGAACGGCTAAAACACAAGTTACTGCATTAATACTACTATTACCAAAATACACAGATCCTTGCTTCCATTCAAAACCAAGCTTTTTTAACTCATCTCTAACTTCTTTATAAGCATTAGTATATGCACCAGGATAATAGTGCTCTAACCTGCTAGTATCGAAGTCAAAAGTAATTGCATAAGACATTGAGTATTCCTCAATATGTGAATGTGATAGTCTATAAAAACTCAACATCAAACAGATGTTACCAACCTACGAAAGTAGTGAGTTTGTTGGCTGTTAGTGTGTGATCACCTTAAAAAAGGAACATACCATTTTACTGGCTATGTCTGAGAATTAACGATCATCTTCTCGTTGTTTGTTACTAAAAAAGTAACTAAAACTAGTTTCATTATAATGCAAATGATTCACTAAATTCAATATTAAATTTAAAATCAACAACTAGTTATGCTATGCCCTTTTTATTTTTAGCCTTTTCAGCCTTTTCAAGGTAGGGCCATTCCCATTATGGCCCATTACCATTAATAACCTTTACCTTTTTTCCTTACCCTTTTACCCTTTGTTTTTGCCATTTAAGTATTTAGCATTGACACAAAGCAAAATATATTTTATATATAAAGGCTAAATTTTAATCAGAGGCATAAAAATGGAAAATAAAGATAAGTCAACACAATCTGACACAAACCATAAAATGCTGTTTAATAGCGACGGATTTGAATTATTTATAAAAATTTTATCAGTTTCTGTAACATTTATATTGTTTATATTCAAAGGCATACTCTACGTATTACCGTTTTTTTTGGAAACAACACCAGATGAAGAAAGAAGAAAGAAAAGAAGAAGAAATGAAATATCTTATTACGATGATGAAGGTCATGCTTACACAAGCGATGGCGATAGAATGTGGTGATAAAAGAAAAGGTTATTATAAATAATAAGCTAATTAAGCAGAGACATAAAAATAGAAAATAAGGATAAGTCAACACAATCTATTTTAAATAACTGGCATTTAATCTAATGCCAGTTATTTTGACACAACTTATCTAATTCCCTTTAACTATTTTTTCCCTTTTGTTGCAACTTTCATTGCAATGTCTTTTCCTTGTTTAGCCTTACTTATTCCATCTTCTCCTGCCTCTTGCATTTTACTTGAATTTTTATTCATAAAACTCTCTAGTCCTGAACTAACTTTAAACCCAGCCCACGACAAACTTGCAAGTAAAATCAAAGGAAACCCAATAAACACAAATGACGTAATAATATCAACTAACGATTTATTAATATTCCATCTATCTGACATAAAATGAATAGCATTATTTTCATACATAATATTAATCAGTCTAGAATCTAGAAAACGTGCCAGTTCCCAGACAAATGTTAAAAATATCAATGAAAACAGGACAAATGTTAGCGTGATTATCGTCTTCGGTTCAAATCCCCCAATTAAACTAATGATAGGTAATAAAATAATAATAGACATTATTAATATCGATTGAATCATGGGTGCTGCTTGTCGCAACGCATCAATTTCAATAAAGTTCGACATAGAAGAAAAAAATGCCCCGACTGACGCAATTGAACTGCCAACTTGCTCAGATATCGATGGATCCCTATTTTCGTAGTCAACAAACAGATAATCTGAGCTCTGTAACATTTTTTTGGGATTTAAAACTGAACGTAAAACAATTTCATTCAGCTCTTCTTTACTGTTTGTCAACCATTCCCAAAACGAAAATTTATTAATGTTTGGATTTAAATTACCTGTTTTTGATTTTTCATTAGACTCGATCTTAATCTGCTGATTAATATCAGCAATCAGTGCTTTTTTTAAGCCATTTTTACTGTCACTCCACCACGCTTTACATGAAGGATAGCCAGTATTACCTTCTCCTGGTGTTAATCCAACATCTCGTTGTTCATCATATGGCCAGCGATGTTGCGGAGTTTGAGCTCTAAACGAATCATAATATCCTGGTGTATTTAAATAGTATGACGATCCTGGCCATGTCACATCACTAATTAAATCATCAGGTAATTTAGACAACTCAGTACTTAATTTGTTAAACGAAGGATTGAAACAAAATGAATAAAATTCATTAGCTTCTTTTTTCAAAATTGGATCTTTTACTGCTAGCTCTGAAATTGTTGTACGAATCTCTCGTAAATCCGTATTACACGGTAATGTCGTAACTACAGATTGCGTGAAGCCTGAAGATAACGAATGAACAAAATACCACCAAATAGGAACATAAATTTGTTGTCCATTAAATAAAATACTATTTTTTTTAAATGATGACGATTCTGGAGATATTTCAGCGTATGAACATTCCATTTTCTGTCGAGTAATTTTTCCGTTATCGATAGCTGCTGAAAATCCGCTGTGCTCATAGTGTAATACACGAATATCAAGAGGGATTGACGGATAACATGCAAAGAAAATGACAACCATGCTAATATAAATGTACGTTTCCAATCTAGTCAGAATAACGTTTGCATGCTTACCTTTTAATTCTCCATCCTCCATAACATTTATCGTGATGCTAAGCATTTTGAATATAAAAGGGACAATAAAAAGACCAGAAGATGATATAATGCTCCATATTCCGTTATTTACCAACCATGCTAGTGACAATGTCACATAATCAAAAAAACTCATTGCAGACATATATCATTACCCCATTTTAATAAATAGCATCACTTCATTAAAACAAATTAAAGCAACACATAACATGCTAATTCTAAAAACTAATCTGTTGTAATATATCTTTTTTTCAGTTGTTACTACTTTTGTCTTTATCATTTTTTTTAGTTTTAATAAAAGAAAACCAGTAAAACAATAAATACACAAACGCATTACAAGAAAAAAAAAGTAATAGCTACTCAAAAATACATTAATAGAAGCAATTTTACGTTCTGTTAATGAAAAAACAGATAATATGCAACAAATTAATCCAAGTAAAAAAATAAGAGAAATTGCAAGTTTAATAATTTTTTTCTTATTCATATTTAACTCGCTATTTATTTGCGTCAAAAGATTCATGATTATCGATATGCAAAATAGCGCCTTGCTGTCTTTGCTGCTTTCGTTCTTGTATGACAGATAAAGTATTGCCTGCAATGGATTTACGCATATCGTACTCTAATTTAATTTGATTCAGCTCCATATCCAGTTCACCTATCTGGTCCAAAATTGTAGACTGTACTGGTTCATTTTTAGCAACATTTGGCTCTTTACGGCCTGCCAACATGATACGTCGCGCCATCATCGCTTCTTCAATAGTCCTAGACAACGCCATTTCACTCGCTAAACGTTTCACTAGTACAACACGCTCATTATCTTCTCTCAATGTTTCAATGACACTTCGAGTGACACTTACAGAGCTACCTTCTAGTGCCTCTAATTCCGCTTTGCTAATAGGCTTTGTACCATTTACTAAATCAACCAACTTTTTATAATAAAATTCGTAGTATTCTTCGGTTTTAGGGCTTAAACCAGTTCCTGGCTTACCTGTATCATTGCCGTTTTGATTTTCACTATCAGTTACCATGGTGCGCTCACCAACCACATCAGTTAGCCACACTTGTGCCTCACTAGGTTTATTCCATGTTTTATAAACCCCCCCTTTATTTTTTGCATCACCAACGGGAGTTGTATCCGTAACGTTTCGATTTATTAATGAGTTATAGCCAGCTAAAGCAACATCACTGGTTATCTTAATCGGATCTTGTCCTTTCCCTCCCCTTTTCACTCCCCCAACCCATGAAATACCGTTTTTCCCTGCATCACTATCAATTTGTTTATCAGCTCGAATAGCATCAACTTTCTTTCCATTTAACATCTCGGCCATATTTTCGGCTTTAGCTACTTGAACCAAACTTGCAGAATCTGTGTAATCAGCCATTTTTCCAGCAAGTTGCTTACAGCTTGTCTTAATGTCTGAATAATCTAATTTTGCTTGTAACACACCATTTGTTAACAAATCGTACAGTTGAGGATTAGCTCGTTGTATAACTAGGGCTGGTAAACTTGCAACTGCGCCTTTGGCGTTGTTAACAACTTCACTCATAATATTGTTAAACCCCTCTGTTACACCATTTAGTTGATTAGAGATTGTTGAGCTAATATCAAAATTACCGCACATCATAGAGTTCCATTTGCCCGTATTCATAATGGATTTGGGTTTATCAAATGTATATGTAGATCCTTTTACCGAACCACCGCCGATACGATAATAAAGACTATCAGATATCCCGCCAGTTGAATTAGCATAACTATAGGAGCTAATTGTCAATAATAATGCTGTTATAGTCATTGTTGTTTTCTTTGCCATGATCATCCCCCAAAATCGATACTGTATAAAAATTTTTGCCCACGTCTCTTACAACATGCATAAGGTCTCCACAAAGCATAAACATAGGCTCCATCAACGCTCGCTGTATCATTAATATTTGGAAAAATACCGCATGACATATTTAATGTTGGAGCCAATTCTTGCCATTTATGATTTTTTGTATTTTCTTTAACAGGAGCTGGTGGCCAAAATCCATCTTTTTTACGCTTAGTGTAATTTTGAACGACATGCAATGAATTACTATTTGTTAATACATCAGCACCTCGTTGAACAACCACCGCTCCTGCCTTGAAGTCGTCATTTTGAGTAACAGCCCCAGCTCTTGGATAAATGTTTCCCCACATATCGGATGAATTACCAATTTCTCTTTTACCTGGTATTAATGCCTCTGGGTATACAGATTCAACAAGTGCTAATCGCCATGCAATAAAATCAAGTTCACTCACAAAATAAGGATAAAATGGCGTTACCCCGTTATTACAATAGTAGCCCATGCCTGATAGCATTTGAGAGAAAACAGCCCCACCAGGGTGGCCGATTGCTTGAACATCTTTAAAACGAATTTTTGTTCGATTATTTGCTTGACGATTATTTGTATCTCCCCCTCCTTGAATATTTGACCCAACTAATGAACTTGCTGATGAGGTAATAGTGTTAATTTCAGTCCACGGATTTTCAAATGGGTGTTCATATGCTGACATAACAACATCGGGGATGTAATGCTTTACTTTTACAGATGTACGAATTTTGCAACCGTAAGAACAAAACAGCCAAAAACAGGTTCCAGCAATTTTATATTCAGTACAACTAGTTGAGAGAGCTGATCGAACTATTTGTTGAGTACTAATAGATGTTGCAAAACTCGGCATAGTAATTATGAGTCCAAGTAAACTACATTTTATTTTTTTTATCATCGTTTATCCTCATTACCCATAAAATCATTAACTGCACGTGCAACATCTGTTATTCCGTAAATCACATTTTTTTCATTAATAACAATCGCAGGATATTTTTTAACACCGAGATAAAATGCTTTTGTAATTGTCTTTTGAGCTTCAATTATTTGAGCTTCATGCGTTTTCCATTCTGGTAAATTTAATTTTTTTTCAACAACTGAATAAGCTTCATCAATATCACTCGATAACTCACCAAAAAATGAATTTAAAAGTACTTCAGTGCTATCTAGATCATATATTTGACAATTATCATGACAATTTTTAACTCGACTTGCTTGCTCATGATTCACAAAAACATCAATACTATAAATATCTGCCCCAATACTTTGAAAACTTACAAATACAATCAGTCCTAATATACGTTTCATGCATCAGCTACCTCTGTTAAAGCCATCAAATTTTTAATCAGCAAAAAGGCATCTATCCAGTCAACAACATTGATACATAGCCGTTTCCCTGTTTCAATATCAGCTAATTGTGGCCAATGAATTTTGTTCAAATTAGGATTGCATGACACCTCAATTAAACAGGCTGATTTTTTGCCTTCGAAAGCGATTAAAGCATATTGCTGATACAATATTCCAAATTCTGTAGGATCATCTGCAGGTATACGGCATAAACGTAATTTAGTCGAAATTATTGCCCCAATTTTTCCTAATAATTCAGAGCAGAATTGTTCAAAACCTTTACTGTGTTCAATATTAATATTTGATTTTTTTAATGAAGTAGCATTAAATAAAAAATTATTATCGTTCATTATAAATCCTCATATTGTCGTGTAATACCTCGAACTTCATCTAATTTTTCAGATACTTTAATGGCAGCATCAAGCTCACTGATATTAAACTCATTCATCAGTTTCATTCTCTCCGCTTTTTCATCTTTCTCTGTCATAGCTAGAGCTAAGAAAAGGCTTGGTGGAACAATTCTGAAAAGGCATTCCACATTTTTTGATAACACAACGCCTTCCGTGTACTGACGAGCAGCTTTACAAGCAGACGTGATCATTGAAATTTGTTCATCTGTTAATGCTTTAAAACGACGTATTTTCTCTGCTTCAGATGATTCTGTTACTAACATTTCCCACCACTCAATCATTGACAATAATTTTGAAGCTGCGTCGGGAAAATCTTCCATGTTTTGGGTGGCTAACCACAACCATACTCCCAGTTTACGCCACATTTTTGACGCTTTTGTTAAGTATGCTGCTGTTAGTGGTTTTACAGTAATAATATGTGACTCATCGGTAATATTAACGATAGCTCTGGCTTGGTGCTGATATTGTTCGCCCATATTGTTGATATGATTAATAAGAGAAATATACGCAATTGATAATTGAGCTTCATAACCCTCCCTTGCAAAAGTTGCCAAATCGACATGAATGACATCAACATCTGGCCATGGTGTGCCTTGTTTATTAAATATTTCACCTTCAAATCCTTGAGTGAACATACTTAATGATTCACCCATTTCATATGCTTTTGCACGCCTAGCTTCAGGTAAATGAGTATCTTTGCTTAAGGTAAACAATGCCTCTTGAACATCACTGGGAACAGCTTGCCGTCTTTCATCATAAGCAACTTGAGCAGCCATAACTATAGCTTGTCTAATCATTGCTCTATCTGAACGACGAAGTAATTCATCTTCCCGTTCTTCCCCTCCCGTGATCATTAGACGTATAGAAATTTCTATTTCACCGAGTACATCTCGTTGTGCATCATCTTCCTCATTTTGTTCTAGTGCTTCATTAACAATGTCATCGCTCAAATTGTTTTCATCAATTTCAAACTGAATATCCTTATTTTGTAAAATTAAATGAGAATCAGCTAAAGGATTAAGCACTACACCACTTCCAGGCTTTAAACTTACTCGATGAACACTGACTCCAAGTCGCTCCATAAAATCAACAAGAAGACCAAAAGAATTACCTGTTTCGACAATAATTGTTCTAGGCCGATACATAGCAACAAGCTGTGCTATTTCGATATTCAGTGTTGCTGATTTACCTGCTCCCGTTGGCCCTAAAATAAGCTTGTGACCATTTTGTGCTTTATCGACCATTGGATCGTAACTCAACGGCTCTCCACCGCGGTTAAAAAATGTCACACCAGAATTACCTGTTCCACTGCTTCTTCCAAGAACAGGTAATAAATTGGCTAAATGCTTGCACCAATTAAATTTAACATACAGTCGTTTTATGTCATTTTGAGGGTTATAATTCATAGGTAACCATCTTAAAAATGACGATGCTGGAGCAACTTCATTAGCTTCAGCTACTGTGACAAGTCCATTATTATTAAGTACTGAACTCAGCCCCTGTATTTTACGTTTCAATCCACCGATACTTGAATCTTTCACATAAAATGCAATAGAGCTGTAATACATTTTTTCTCGTTGCCTGATATACTCCATTGCTTCGTCACAATCTTCCTTGACAGACAATGATTCAGCATTCTCACCGATGGCTTTACCTCGAACAAAATTGATATGGTCTTCTAGCTTATCTTGAGGATGAGTTACAATTGTCAAACTCATCATTGTTGATTCAGGCAATACATCAAAAAGCGCATTTATTCCATCGGCTTTACTTGTCTCGCCTGTAATATGACCAATTTTGGGTGGTGTTTTTAATCGATCCACCATAACAACAGCATGCGGTATATTATCAAAATGCCAGTAACCCTCTTTAATCTCTGGTTCACTGTAGAAAAGGCTTTCGGCAAAATCATTAATGATCGGCAGTTCATCAGCCTGTTTTTGATCATCCATTAATTGCTTAATAAAGTCTTTTTTACCTTGTAAAGGTGCTGGATTAAATATTTGAGCTAACCACCTAGAAACCTCATTCTTCCCCAATCTCTTGACAGCAATTCCCGCTCCTTTCAACGCAAGTATCAAATTGTTACAAACAATATCTAGCTTTTCTTGTGCATTTAAATCTTCACGTTCTTTTGGTCCGATATACCGATATACAACTAACCTCGTTTTCCGAACCTTTCCTCTCCATGGTGTTTTTGTCACTGTGTTATCAAAAAAAAGGCCATCACTTTTAGTGATACTATCTAAATGATATTCCATAATATCTAGCCATTTTTTTGTAAATTCAGTGCCCTGAGCGTGAGGTCTAGGATATTGTTTTAATAAAGAGATATAATCTTGTAAATTATCTTCATCTTGACAAAAATATTGTATAACCCATGGGTTCATATCTCGTTCATCAAAAGAGTCCTCAATACTATTTGTTACAATATCACTTATTGCACGAAGTTTAGATGTTGGTTTTGCTTCAGTGCCGTAAGGTGTAATTTCAAAAACAGCACCTACAGATCGACCATCTTCTAATAAAATTGAATTATGCTCTTCATCAAACTCAATCCACGGTAAATAATCAATAATTGATTTTTTGCCATTATTGGCATAAAGAAAGTTTTTTTTATGACTATGAGTCAAATTTCCTTTGCGTTTCGGTCTTTTCTCTTGAACTTTTTTTTGTGAAACTTTTTTCTTACCAAATAACTTCATTAGTAATTCTCCACCCTCTCACCTGGCATTGCATATTGCACTTCCGCATAAAATGGAAGTACGGTTGAATAACCGGGAACTGGAACTTTTCCGTCACTCAAATGAGGATAGACATACATGACTAAATCGGGATTTGGTAATCGTTGAAAAAGATTATTAATTTCTTGTTCTGCTGTTCGTGTATGCGTTACCACTTCAACATTTTGCGTTAAATTATCAACTTCTCTCCTAAGTTGAAGTCGATTATCAAACAATTGAGAAGCTCCCCCTCCCGATTTTTTATTGTAAATATCACTCATCGTCTCACTACTATGTGGAAACATTTTTTCTTTTGAAGTACTACAACCAGATAATAAAAATAGAGCTGTGCCAAAAGTTAATAAAAATATTGTTATTTTTCGTTTCTGTTTCATTAATCAAGCCCTCCCATTTTTTTAGTATTCATCTCATAATCAACAAGTCTGCCCTCAAATAAATAATCAATTTGCAGCTCCTTGCTAATGTGAATGGCAATTTCTTTACCTGGAGGGACATAAACAGCATCAAAAGTTTGACCGTAACGTTTATTTAACCAATCAATTGTCTGATTAATTCCGCCACTCAGCCCCTTACCTAAAACATATTGGCCGTTATTTCCTGTCACTGCATTGGTAACATTTGAGCCATCTGTTACAACAGTAGTATTTTGTTGTGCCATTGCATCTGCAGCAGCAGCTGCTGTACCTAGACCTATTACAGTTGATAAATATTGGCTCGCATTAGATTTGATTTCTCCCGAAACACAGGGAATACCGTATTCGTCAGATAACCACCCAATACTTTCATCTTTGCTATTTTTTGATGAATCGGGGATCGTTATAATTCGCCCATCATCAAAAACAAATGTAATTGATTTAACGTTGCCTCTTACACAAGATAGAACGTAATCACCAGAGGCTGTCCCAGAAACAATCGCCCCCTCAATATGTGGTAATTCAATTCCATTTGAGATTAAATTATCTCGACCAATAACAGCTTTAAACGGGTACGGATCAGATACAACACCATCAATGGGAACTCGACCTAGCAATGATGTCATTGAAACAGAGCCTGTTAACGTTGAATTGGCGGGTACTGTATAAAATGGTTGACGATCTTTTTCATTTTTTCGTTCACCAATAGGCTGATTGATACTCTCTTTATGGTCTTTTAGTTTTGAACGAATAGGATCGCTACCAAAGCTAGTCGGAAACTGAAATCCCGTCGTATTTTTACCTTTATTGCTACTAACAATTTGGTCAGCTGGATTAATCCATTGAATTTCATCATCATTAGTCATATCAACTTTACTACTTGTTTGCCCTCTCCCAATTGGAATTGAAACTGGTTTGGAATCAGCTGTTTCACTAGATATAGGGGATCTTGAAGCTAATTGATTAAGCTTATCTGTTAGAATTGAAACTTTTTTTTCTAGCTCAGTAGGCTCATTAGATTTTGAATCATTTGATGGTGGCTCTATCTTATACTGTGGTACTCTTGTCTTTTTCAAATTTTCATTTTCGGATTTTAACTTTTTCAGTTCACTTACTATATCCGCTTGATCCTTTTTTAGAGTCTTAACTAGCGTCACTAACGTCTGAACGGTATCTTTTTCCGTATCACCCGTAATGCCGAGCACAGATAAATCTTCTTCATTTAAATCAGCTATTTCAACTATTTCATCACTTGATGAAGATTCATTTTTTTTATTTTTATTTGCAATGACTACAATAAAAATTCCAACTAATATTACTCCACCAACGATAAGAGGTAACAGCTTATTTCCTTTAATTGTCGCCATATTATTCCTCTCTTAACTCAGGTAAAAATGCATTGATTACTTTACCTTTAGTAACAATATAAAGCATTGTTGTATCTGTCGGATCACCATTAGGGCCTAATGTGTTGTGTTGAAATGTTGCAGAATAAAAGTTGCCTTGTAACAATCTTGCATCTAAATTGACATGATTTTTACTCTGATTAACTAATTTAATTGCGACAACTTCATAATTTTTTAAACGCCACACTGATTTTGGCTCAGCACTGATAGGAAGCTGTGGTACCAGCCTAGTTAATAATGGGGGTAATGACATAGAAATTTGTTTAATACCAGGTACTTTTTCAATTGCACGCAATGGAGCATAATAATTTTGTGCAGCATATCTAGTAAGCAAAACGGGAGTTGGTAATACCTGCTCAGTATAATTTTCTTCTGCTTTTTTTAAATTAGCTTCACTTTCATTATCGGTCGTGATTTTAATTGTTTCTAATTTCTTTTTGGATGGTCCATTTCCCGTCAGATCAACTAAAATAATTTCACCTGTTTCAAGATCTTTTAGCATTAATCGAGTTTCAGTAAATGGCGCATTGCTTTTTAAATATATAACACCTCCTAGACTTTGTACTCGAAGCTTATCTTGTAATGATCCAGGTAATCCGACTGATATATTTCTTTCTAAAATCACCATTCTTTCATCATTTTGATTAATAGTAATTTTAATAGGTGTTCTGTCCCATGTAATTAATTCAACAGCAATAGCATTATTGATTGACGATACAAAAATAAATAATGTTATGATTAGTTGAGAAAGTTTTATAATCATCTTATTATTCATTGTGTTCTCCTGTAGACGAAGTGAGTCTTAACGGTTGACTTGCATAGCAATTAAGCTTTAAACCCCAGGGATTTTCTTCTGGATTTGTATCACTCTTAACAACACTAATCGGATAACGAACCAGCGCTCGTTTAACCGCTTCCCCTTTGTAATATTCATCAATGTATAAATCGAATGTCACAATCCATGCTTTATCTGATAAAATTTTTACTCGATGCTCAAGTTGATTTGTTTCGTAATTTTTAATTCCTGAATTAATGCCCCTGCCATCTATTTCAGCAATGTTTCGAGCCCGTTCTCTTAGTTCACCACCCTGCCTTCTTTCCTCATATTCATTCAATAACTGTGATTTACATTGAGGTGTCAAAAACGGAGTAAGCGTATTGATGTTACGTTTATAATCAACTTCACCATTCGTTGGCCAGTTATGTAGTTGCTGAAAAATATAAAATGCAAATCCATAAATGTTACTTGGATCTATATCTGACCAAAGCCTAGTACTACCTGAACGAGTATCAGGAGGAATATGAATAGTCAAATGTTTAGGCGCTGACCGCCAGCCCCAGGTTATGGCTAAAATAATTACAAGCAATACAATAATCACAAATCTCAGTGATTGGATGTGTTTATCTCGCCCTGTAAGTGCGTGTAAATATTTCATTTGTTTTTTACCTTATTGTTTTTTCGTCTAACGATAAATTCTTGATCATTAAAAATTAGATTATTTCCATTGAATCCTTTTTTAGCAAAAAACAAATCAATAGACCGTGCAAACCAGGTTTCTGGTTTACCTCGCTTTAATTTAGTAATCTTATTTCCACCAAAAAAAAGGGTTGGCAATGGCATGAAAACGATCGCTGAGGGAATTAACACCCAGCGACCAAATAAGATAAATAAGATAATTCCGAACAAACCACCAATAATTGCACCAACCCCTACCATCAACGATATTTCACGGACTGTCATGCCCTTATAGACTACAGGCATACGGTTGAGACGGTCAGGAAGCATATCAATGTCATTCTCTTTCATCTTATTTACCTTTCTATTAATCTTGCAGTGTTTCAGCCGCCAATGTTGCAAGCCAAATACAAGCGACAACTAATACAATACCTATAACAACTAAAGTGCCTAGCTTTGCCCAAGACCCTTTCCCTTCACCGATATTGTTATACTCAACGATGATATTTTTTGCTGCAACAATAAAAACACCGCCAACGATAATCAATCCGCCAAAAACGAAGCCGTCATATATATATGCTTGCATATTTGCTAAAAATCCGCTTTTTTTCCCTTGTGTGGGATCATCTATTTTCGGCATTTTTGCCAACGCATTTTGTCCCCATAAAGCTAAAGACAGTAATATTAGGTTTATAGACATCTTATTATTTTTTACTTGAAATAATTTTTTTGTATTTTTGAACATGAATTTTTTCTCCTTAAACATTTTTATCGAAAATAAATAAAAGATCCCAGTATTAATAAAAACACAACAGCCCGAATAATGATTGACGGCAAATCATCAACTTTGATACTTTCATCACCGACCCCCTTCAAAAGACATAAAATAATGATAGCAATTAAAAATAGCCCTACAGCAAAACATATCGCACCGAAAAAATTAAATGAGTCATCCATTGTAAATGTTGCACCATCTTTAAAAGCCTTATAAGTTTTTTCGCTGATATCATTCATTTTGATATTCACCTTCAATCACTGGAAAGTTAAGCGTACGAGGTTGAGATCTTGTCGGGGATATGTAGCTTTCGATACCGTGCATAACATGATCAATATCATTTTGTATTGCTTTATAATTAAAATGATAACGTTCTGATTGCTCGGTTCCTGAAACAATCTCGCTTTTTAGTAACGATTGCTTAACTTGTTTAAGTTGTTTTAACACTAATGCGAGTTCTTCTTTTTCATTTGCGACACTCAAATTAGAGCTTAACAATAAAGATAAACCAACTATTGAAAGAATTATGTTAGGATGCTTTCGCATATTTTTTCTCCAGTTTTAAACTGGATTTCTACTATAATGATTAATATGCGAAAAACATCAATTAAATCTTTTTTGATTTTTTAAAAAAAATTGGCTTACAAATATTTCTTAAATGAACCAAATGTAATACTAATACTGAGACCAAATAAAAAGGCCATGGGAATGAAAACGGCATTTGGATGGATTGTAAAAGGAACTGATAAATAGATAAGCCATGATAAAATTAACAAAGGCTTTATCCATGCTTTAGAATGATAATATAGAAAACTTGATTCACGACCTGCTCCAAATCGCCGAATGTCTCGCCGAACCAAACCGTCTACACAACCAACAATAGCAGCAAGAATAAAAATCGGTATTGAAAGAGTCAAAATAACTAAGCGAACCAAAAAAACCAATATAATATTAATAATGGCTTTTACATAAACGCCAACCGAATTAATATATTTATAAACAGTCGAGCTTTCATCGTTCACAGTTCCATCTACTATTTCAATCAATCCCGTTTTAACAGCAATGAATTGATATGTATTGGTAATAATATTTTCAGCAAAAACTACAGGCTCAGACAAAATAAAGCTATTGACAAAGTCTTGTTCAAGATAACTAAACTCAACATTGAGCATTTCTTCGCTATGACTATCACCGAGTTCAGTCCAAAAAAACGTTATGCCAATACATTCAATAACAATGCTTATAAGAAGTGAAAAAAAAAGTGTAGAAACTATAGATGAAATAAATCCCTTTTTTTTGGGCTTATTTGAATTTGAATCAGATTCAACATTGGCCATTATTCATCTTTCTCCTCTTGTAAAGTATGTAAAAAAGCTTTTTCATCATCATCAATGTCCAATGCTAGATGAACTGGTAATTCATTTTCCTCAGGACAATCTGAATCATTATCTATTTCAGGCTTTTCCCATACTGAATTTGAATTTACCCACCATTGTTCACCTGTTGAATAACTTTTTGCCATCTCTTTAGAAAGTGTATTAATGGAATCAGGCATCATAATATCTTGCTCTTGAGACGGAAGAGGCATGCGAACTTTATATAAAACACCACCGTTAGTCAGGACAAACGCTTGTCCTCTTGGTAACTGTATTAGTTCCGATGGCTCAAGTAATGGCATTGATTCAGTACTAATTCTGTCCTGTGTACTCGATGTGAAATCCGTTTTTGTATCAGGACTCGGTGTATCGCTTGCACCTGATACCACCGTATTTTTGTAGATATCAACTTTAGGAAGTTGTGATGTAATAAGTTCTGCTGTTTTGGTTTCACGAACACGTAACATAATTATATTATTGAAATTACCTTGCACTTGCCCTGCTTTTGCGGCACTCCCCACTTTGACTTCGATATCTGAAATCGTTTGTGTGTATGCAGTAACATTTATTCCTGCCCCTCTAGCCTTATTTACAAGAGGAATAAACTCATCACCCATGATTTCATTCACTTCATCAGTATGTAAACACACATTGATTTTAGATCTATTTTCTCCTGGTAATCCGTCGTCAACACCATATTTATAGATATACCCAGCTATTGATACAAGATCTGCTAGCATTGAGTTTCCAACGGCAGCACCAACTACAGCATCAGACAAAGCATCAAGCCCAATATAAACAATACCCTTTTTTCGAATGACTTGTTCCCAATCGAAAATTGGTCGTTCATCATTGATATCCAAGTAGTCTGGAGCTAATAATTGTGCTGTTTTTCCTGTTGTTAACTTCTCTAAAAATGGCATTAGTGAGGCAACAATTTTATCAAAATACGTTTTATCGTATTGAATAGCTGAACGTAAACCTTCCAGAACATCATCACGTATTTTTTTAGCAGCAATATAATCATAAAGAGCAACGACAAGCTTGTCTCTTCCCCTCATTGCTAATGAAACATTCTTGTCATTAACTTTTGTTGCCATTTCACTAATAGTGATCCAAGCTTTTGGATCGTGTTTATCAAAATAGTGCTGAGCATATTCTAAAAATAAGGTATCCATATTGTTTGTATAACGATTGATTTGAATGTAATCTGGACGACGACCCAGTTCAATTAACGCCTTAGTAACGATATTAACAAATCGCCATGCAAACTCTTTAAATGCTGCGGAATTGCCTTCTCCCGCCAGTGGAGCTGAAACACGCTGCGCAACTTCAGTAATTCGACTAAAACGACCGATAGCATTATATCTAGCTGAAATTTCAGGGTAACCCAAATGAAATATGTAAAATTCGTCTTGTCTACCATTCCGTTTAGCTTCTGCATACATTCTTTTTAATAAGTCGGCATCCCCTTTAGGATCAATGACAATAACAGGATCACCTCTAGCTATATCCTGTGTAACAAGAACTTCTAACAATCTTGTTTTTCCAACACCTGTTGTTCCCAATACTAACGTATGACCGCCCCTATCCACAAATGGCATCATAATATCGACCTCATTAATTTCGACACCGTGTAAGAATGGGTTTCCGCCTACTGGTGGTAATGGTTTTACTGGATTAAACCAACGATTTGAACTAGTACACTTTGCTATAAGGCTTCTTTCATGTTTTTGTTCCCAGTGTCTCGCAGCCCGATATATAGCTGATGGTTGAACAAAACGCTTATATTCTTCTCTACGACACAAAATAATTCGTTGTAAATGTTTTTGCTCCCATTTAAACCCTCTTCCTAGAAAAAGAAATTTTTGGCTAACAGGAATTTGTTCGCTTGTCAGTGAATAGAATGGTAAACGTTTTATATTTCTTTTATAACGAATAATGGTAATACCTTGTTTGGCTCTGTAAATGCCAAACAATAAAAAAGCACCTGCAACACCAATATTAACAGAAGTTGACAACGCTACAGCCCACGGAGCAACAAGACAAATAAATGCACAACTTATTGATGTTACAGCACTATACAGCTCAGAAGCGGGTCTAAATATGGCCTCAATATTGTGCTCATTACTCATGATGTTATTCCCATAATCATTGTTCAATACTTTTCGCAGTAACTAGAGCGGGATATGATGTTATTTGAAACTTCTCTGCGAGTTCATCGCCAGACATGGCATATATAGGAATATTAGTAAGAGATTTTAATGTTTTAATCTGATTGACATTGTCTATGTTTACAGCAACGGCAACAATACCATTTATTGTCTCTAAATCATTATTTCGAGCTTTCAACCATTCAATAGAAAGTTCATCAGCGCCTATGATGATAAAAGGTTGCAATGTCGGATAATCAATTGAATATGATTCAAAAATACCTGGAGAAAGTTTTTCACTATGCACTGGTAAATAGGTTCCCTCATCAATTTTCATGTTTTCAGGGGCTAAAAATTGCTGTTGTTGCTCACTATATTCATCTTGAGGATCTAACATTTCATAATACACTCCCATCGAATTCCCGCCGTAATCACTGACAACATTCAAATCAGCTATTGCAGAATGAGCTGTTATAGAGATAATAAAAATTAATGCTCTTTTGTTTATAATCATTACAAATCACCCAATTCAATTTGTCTCCATTTGCCACCCTGATTTTGTACTAAAATTGGCAAGGTATTTTTTCCGATTTGTTCCCATTCACCACTATTGTGATTTAATGTGATTTTGCCACTTTTTACTTTATCAATTGGAAGATGATTTAGACTAGCCCACCTTTGGACAGCTAGATCATCATGTTTGGTATTCAGCAAATAAATATCCATTTCTTTATGTGTTTTTAATGCTTTACCTAATAATGTTTCACTTCTTACATTATCATTAATATCAATAAATAAAATCATTCTGTCCCCCTCATAATTTAGAGGTGCTACAAAATTAGGATTATCATCCAACTCAACAGGTAATACGTTTGTATAAAGTTGTTTAAACATACGATTATAAATCCGTTGAAATTCAAGTTCTTTAGTCGTACGTTCAAATTCTTTTTTTGCAAGAAGTGTTGCGTAATGTTCTCGTTCTTCTTGAGTTTCAGATTCAACCCCAAGGGTAGTTAGAGGATCAAGATTAGGAGACCAATAACGCCGTCCGCCTTCATTAATAAGTTTTTCATATTTTTGCCATTCTGTAACTGTCAATCCCCAATAAGATGCTTTCTCTTTAATTCTTTCTTCTTGTGTATTCCGAGATTCTTCATCAGATTTTTCAACCGATTTTGTGGAATCAAGATCCTTTGAAACTAGTTGAGAATTAGCTAATAAATCCCAAGACATAAAACTTAATAGCAATAACAAACATATTTGTTTTTTTAGTATCATATTTACTCCTTATCTATTGTTAGAGTATAAGTTTGTTGCTTACTATTTATTAATTTCACAGAGTTTTTATCAATTTTTGCAACTTTCCAAAAATCATCTATAAACTCACCTTCATTTACAAATTTCAACGCAGATAGTGATGTCGCATTTTTAGGTAGGAATACAGCAACTAATTCACCAGCTCTAAATTCAATGCTAGATAATTGATATTTAAAATTTATTGCCGTTGCAGTTTTAGCCTTTATAATATTACTTCTTGTTGTATTGGTTGACTTGCTATTGTTATTTGATAGCATTACTGTAATTTTTTGTATAATCTGATCTTTAAATTGTTGGAAAGATGCCACAACGCCATCTAATGATTCTTGTTGCATTTTTTGAACATTCTTAACTGCTTCTAACTCAACTTCAATATTTGCTATAGCTGTTTCAAAATTATCTAATTTACTATCGAGATTTTTATCATTTAGAATTAGTTGTAATGACGTTATGTCCTGTTGACTTCGTGCAGAGCGTGTATTTAAATTATCATAATCAACATTGATTTTTTTCTGTTCCAACTGAATTTCATCTAATTTTTTTTCCAATGTGTTAATACTATTTATACTTACATTATTCGTGTTTATTTTATCTTCCAGTTCTTTATAGTTATTAGATGCTTGATTCATGTTAAGGAGAGATAAATGCAATGCTATTGCTACTAATATAAACAAGATTACAAATACACCACATATTAAAACGACCATTTTTTTAGTTATTGCAATGGGTTGGTTTATATTTAATTTATTTATTAGCGTATCCTTCATTTTTTGCCTCCTTTTGTTTCAACATTTTTTAGTTCTTTTGTTTCTATCATTTGAGGAGGTGCTTGATAAGTTTCAAATTGAGGTTCCTGTTTAACTGAGGAAATAGGTTGTTGTTTTCGAGAATATCCTTTTTTTAGATGAAAACAGATTTCTCGTTCAACGTCATTAACATCTAAATTCCAAGCAGGGCCAGCCATAACATGTAGTGCATCATTTAATAAAATTGGCCCCATTTTATATTGAACTTTAGGTAAAGTGCTTTCATAAAGAACATTGATATCTGAGTTAGTGCAAAGAGAATAACCTGATTGTTTTAAAGCATATTCCATTCCATCTTTAACTGTTAAATTTAAATTTTTAGGTAGTGAAATATTAATAATTTGATCTAAAACATATTTATGAATTGGATCATCTAGTTCAACAATGGTATATCGATCTGTCTGCAAAACTGGTGTAGGTTTAGATTCTATTTTAGACTTAGAACTAATAGTTTTAGAGTTATTTGTACATGCTGTTAATACAAATATTGGAAGCAATGCTAACATAGAGATAGCGATTTTCATTGTATTTACCTTTAGATTAATATAGAAAGTAAAAAGGTAAAATGCAATGATGACTGAGTAAACAAATAAATCAATGCTGAGTACAACAAAAAACCCATTTATCAAAATTATCAAAATGGGCTTTTGTTTCCAAGTATATATGTAATTAATATAATTAGAGTTAAAGACAACTCAATAAAAAGTGATAAAATGCACTCTCCCCTCAAAAATCATGCAATTTCATACACATTCTCGATTCGCTATTTAGTTAGCTGAGATGAACCGAATAAACAAGCCTGCTTTAAACAGTCTTATCAGGCACGCGTTAACGCACTAAGGGCTACTGATTTTTTACCATTCAGTTTGGTGTTGTTATTAGTCGTTATAGAACAAACAAGGTAAATACCACTGTTTTTCTTGCTACAATTTACAATGGTATTTACCCTGAGTTCGGACAAAGACAGGAAAGACAGGAACAAGAACCACCTTGCTCCTTGTTGTATATTATTTCAAAATTGATGTGAATTGAATCAGCTCTGATACACATACAGCTCTATCCAACCGTATGTATAGTTGTAACTTACACAGAGTTGTTACAAGCAGCCATAAATTATGGACTTGGGACATTTCAGATTAATAAGGGTTAAAAATTAATCCAAAATAAATTAGTGATTTTATGACCGCAAAACCACAAAAGCGGAGTGAAGTTTGATTCTGTCATAATTCGTTTAATTTTACAATATAGAATCTAATTAAGTATGTTTTTATTCTAGTAATAATCACTATATTCACACTGTCTTCTCAAAAACAGGATTACCTTTCTTGTCCCCAAAACAAGTAAATTTGCATCCATCTTTGTAACGAGAGCAACCAAACCAAATATATTTACCTTTTTGGTTTTTACCTTCTCTTTTAATAAGTGCACCACTTTGACATTCAGGGCAATCGTATGATTTTGTTTTTGAGACTTTTGGGGATGTGATATTCTTAGGTAACTCGGCTCCTTTATACGTTTGAATTAGTTGATTAATAAAAATATACTGTTTACGCATAAACTCGCTTTGTTGCTGTTGACCTGTTGCAATATTTTCTAATTCTTGCTCCCACAGGGCTGTCATACCTGGATCTTTTAATACATCAGGTAGGCTATCTATCAGTGCATATGCAATATTTGTGGCCAGAATAATTTTCTTTTTTCGTTCAATGTAATTACGTTTTTCTAATGTTTCTACAATTCCTGCTCTTGTTGCTTCTGTACCAATCCCTGAAGTTTCTTTTAACATTTTTTTTAATTGAGGGTTTTCTACATATTTGGCAATTTGTTTCATTGCATCAAGCAGACTACCGTCATCGAAATGTGTCGGTGGCTTAGTTTGTAACGATCTAAAGTCAACTTTAGAAATAGTACAAATATCATTGTTAGATAAAAGTGGAAGTTTTTGTTTATCATCAACATCTTCAGCATTTTCAATGTTGTCTCTTGTAAATAATACTTTCCATCCCAGCTCAACTAACACTGTACCTTTTGCTTGAAATTTCTGTTCAGCACTAATTAAATTAACTACTGTTTTATCTACTTCATTATGCACCATAAAATTAGCTAAATAGTTTCGTCGAATCAAATCATAGACTTTTAATTCATCTGCACTAAGTTGTGACAATTCTATAGTCTTTGATGTCGGGATGATGCCATGGTGTGCGGTTACTTTTTTATCATTCCAAAGTCGAGATTTATAAGCTAAATTAATCTGTGGCATAAATTTTGCCATTTCAGGATCATTTTTCATAATAACAGAAATTATGGTTTCGGCTTCATCAAACATTGATTCAGGCAAATATCCGCAATCAGTTCTTGGGTAAGTTGTAATTTTATGTGTTTCATAAAGTGATTGAGCAATATTAAGTACTTGAGGCATAGACATACCGTACTTTTTAGAGCACGCTTTCTGCAAGTCACTTAAACTAAATGCTAAAGGAGGAGAGAATTTAACCCGTTCAGTGTTAACATCAATAACTTTTGCTTCTCTTGAATGCTGTAGCTTTTGTGCTATTTGTCTTGCAAAAGATTCATTAAGACATCGTCCCGCTTCGTCTATATTTTCTTCTGGAATCCAAGTGGCATTAAATGTCTGGGATGTCTTAGATAACTGAATATTTACAGAAAAATAAGGTTTGGGTATGAAATTTTTAATTTCTCTATCTCTATCGACAATTAGCTTTAGGACGGGTGTCTGAACACGACCCACAGATAAAACGCCGTAACCCAAATCTCTACCTAGTAAAGTAAATAGTCTTGTACTATTGAAACCGACCAACCAATCAGCTTTTGCTCGAGCTTGGGCTGCTAAATATAACGGATAAGTTTCACTAGCTGCCTTAAGACTAGCAAGGGCTTTTTTTATTGATGTATCATCAAGTGCTGAAAACCATAATCTTTTAGTTTCACCTTTCCAGTTAAAACGCTCTAACAGAGACCACGCAATAGCTTCACCTTCTCGGTCGGGGTCTGTTGCGATAATAATGACGTTAGCTTTTTTTACTAACCCTTGAACCACTTTGAATTGTTTTGACGTTTTTTGAGCAACATTATAAACCCACTTTTCAGGTAAAATAGGCAAATCGTCTATGCTCCACTTCTTAAATTTTTCGTCATAAACATGTGGTTCTGCTAGTTCCAGCAAATGACCGACACACCATGTAATACATATTTTTCCATCGGAGCTACGATAAAAACCGTTATCATTAACTGTAGCTCCAATATGTTTCTGGATATCTTTAGCTTGACTAGGTTTTTCACAAATAAATAATTTCATTAACATTCATTCTCTTATTGTTTTTGATAACTGAATATTAATTAATTGAAATAAATATGGGATAGTTAAATCAATATTGCTAAATGGAATATTGATTTAATAATAAAAAACATATACAGCATAATTATAATTAAAGTTCAATAAACAATTATTGGAGTAAATAATGATAGATATGGCTATTCCCGTTAATCATTCATTTTTAGATTATAAAAACCACGAAACGCTAATATTTAACATGTCAAACGGCAAATTCAATTTTTGTATTGGACTTTTTAATATTATCTATTTTGCACAACTAGCAATGCAACTCGGATATATTCCTAAAGACGATAAATGGACTAATACGTTAAATGAATATTATAAAAATGATGACTGTTACAATGCTCATAAAAAAATTTGTATGAAAAACCCTGCTATTATTACAAACTGCATTTGTGACAATTGCGATAATCCTATTTTATTTAAAGTTAAAGATACCAAACATGAGTTTCAAATCGGGCTTTTTACTATTCTTAATTGCTTAAAAATCGCAGAGCAAAACAACTATATACCTCAAATAAACGTCCAATTTTGGATATTAGTAGAAAATCGCTACCACTTATCCAATAAATTTTAAATTAGTAAATTTTGCAACAAACATCACCTATATTAAATTTATCTTATAAGTATAGGTGATATCAATTCATTTGCCTGTTCTATACAATAATCACTAAAAGAATTTTTATGCCATTTATCCAGATTTATCAAATTACTAAAATGAACATGATTCATTTCGATAGTTTTTCGGTAAATTTCTTGTGGTTCACGAAATTCACTATTTGAAACTCGATAAGTAATGACTAAATCGATAGACTCTTTTTTATTATTAGCACTAAGCGGAATATGATTTGTAAAATAGAAATTTAATTCTGTAAAAATTTTACTAGAAAAAATGAAATATCCTTCTTCCATTTTTATAAATTTATTAGTCTTTTCTAGAATTGTGTCCTTTAATGTACTGTCAATTATTTTTTTACCGAATAAAGAATGGTTTTTAGCCATATAAGCAAATATCCAAGGGATATTAAGAATTGTAGCTCCGCAATAAAGATACCCTTCAAAGTTAATATAATTTTGTAACATATTAGTAAGTAAATTCTTGCCTATGTGAAAACCAATATCTTTTTGGATAAGATAAATAATTCGATCTAAATGTTGGCCCAAGATTGTTAATATTTTTCTGGATGTTTCATCTAGCTTTGATTTTCTATCAGAAGATTTATAGCGTTTGTTAGCGTTATGGGCTGCAAATGGACATTGTTTATAATTATCTGGATTAAAATAACCTAATTGTACAATGTTATTATTAGCTCCACTAACTGGTTTGTGATAATGCTTTCCATAAGGTTTCAATAATTTATCTGAGCTGTGATATAGATTTATAATTTGTATAGGATTATCACAAGCAGGACAAATAGCAAAATAGCAAGCTTCACCTTTGTCATTTTGTTGAACGAAAGGAAATTTACTTTGTGTATCTTTTTCATATTGATTCCGTTCAATGACATGAAATATTGTACTATTAGGCAAAACTTTATATAAGTGCATATTATCTTCTACCTTTCTACATACTTATAATTTATTATTATTAATTTTTTTAAATTATTCAATATATCATTTTATTTTCTGATTTATTCAGTTATAAATATGAATAAAATTTCAAACCAAAATACGAAAAATTTTCGTATTTTTAAATTAGAGAATGACGATATGAACGGATATGAATTAAAAATTTGGAGGAGAGGTTTCGGTTGGTGTCAAGAGATTGCAGCAGAACAATTAAACGTGACAACAAGAACATATCAAAATTACGAAAAATCAGAGTCAGTTCCCCACATAGTCATATTAGCAACTCAAGCATTATCATTAAAAATGAGATACAACGAAATGCAAAATAAACCTAAAAAAGAAATATTAAGAATTTTAAAAATAACCCTCGAAAAATAGATAGCCTAACTACTTTTAGCTAGATTATCTATTTAATATTTATAAAGTAAACTCTAGAATGGGATATCGTCATCAAAGTCCATTGGTGGCTCCTCAGGCATAGCTGTAGCTTGTTCTGTAGTTGGTGCATTTTGCGTTGTTGATTGTGGCACTGGTGCAGATGAAGAGTTGTTAGCACTTTGTCCCCAATTTTGTGAACCATCCCGTGAACCTAGCATTTGTAAAGTACCGCCAATTGGGTTGACTACAACTTCAGTTGTGTAACGATCTTGTCCTGACTGATCTTGCCATTTTCGAGTTTGTAATTGCCCTTCAATATAAATTTGGGAACCTTTTTTTAAGTATTCGCCAGCAATTTCAGCTAATTTACCAAATACAACAATACGATGCCATTCAGTGCGATCACGGGTTTCATTCGTTTGTTTATCCTTCCATGTTTCTGATGTTGCAACACTAAAATTAGCAACAGCATTACCATTCGGCATATAACGAACCTCAGGATCTTGCCCCAGATTGCCAACTAAAATTACCTTGTTTATTCCTCTTGCCATTCTTTTGCTCCTATATTATTACACATATTAGCTTACTGTAACCCCCCGTTACAGTAAACAGTAGTTTGACTACTTAGCTAGCTGTTACCCCCCGTAACAGTAAATTAACTACTAACTAATTTTAAGCATAGTCAAACATTTGAAACCAAGCCTCAGTCAATTAAATATAATTTATCGACTCATATTATTTAGTTGGTATGTTAAGCTCATCAAACTTGGGCAACATTTCATTAATTAAGTGTCTGATTCGAATACATACTCGCATTTGAAAATTTAACGTTAAGCGATCAATTTCTAGTTGTCGGATAAAATTTTTATCCTCATGACTCAAATTGTTTTGTTCCAATGCATCTAATATCAATCGTTTTCCCTCAATCTCAGTACGACTAGTTTTACCGTTCACAATAACTATTTTCTTATACTTCCAACTTAAATATACTGAACCATTTGATAAGCGTCTTTTTTTCAAATAAAAAGGTAAATACTTAATGGGTAATTTATCTCTTGTGTCATTGATGAGTCTTTCTGCAATGTTTTCTAATCTAAAAATGTACGATTCAATTTCTTGTAAAATAGCTTCATATTCCCCCTTACCTTTAAAAGGCTTTAAAAGGCCTTTTAGGGATAGATGTTGTATTGCAAATTGATAATCTGCTGAAGAGAGTGTATTTGCATATTCATCTTTATAAAACTCATTCATTAGCTCACCTTATTATGTTAATTAGTTATTGATACTGTTCGGTCTCGCATTTTATCTGCATTTAGTATTTCTTCTGGTACAATCCCTAATTGCTCAATAGCTTTAGTTGCTAACGGGGTATTATCGACAAAATCTTTTCGTGTTACACCAGTGCGTTTATATTTAGTAATATAAGTAATTAACGAACGTAATTCATGAGCAATCATATTCTGCCTATCTGATGCATCACTATTTTTGATTAATGAAATATGTTTAGCTAGCTGAACTTTTCGGACAAATAAATCAAATTTACACAGTAAAAATACTAATTGATAACCACTTGGCACATTAATAAATAGGTTCAGATCAACGGGTTTAACTGATGTCGCATCACTTATTTTAAAACCTGGCGGGACTGATTTAAGTATTTCATCAATACGATAATTCTCAACATCTAATAATTTTTCAATTTTAGTAATATGCTCATAGAATTTAGTCAATCTGATATCTGCGTAGGGATCATCAAGACGTGTTGCTATTTCAATGACTTTTAAATAAGCAATAGCCCTTGTCATACTTTGAATTTGATGCTTATCATCAGTTTTTTTTCTGCCATACCAGATTTGAATTGCTGGAACAGTATGAAGCTCTATTTTAATATCACTTCGTAAAACACCGACTTGATTGTTTTCAGTTTCCATCGGAATACTCCTATTTAAATAAAATTTAAAATTAACAGTAATTGGACTACTCAGCTAGCTGTTACCCCCCGTAACAGTAATTAGACTACTCAGCTAGCTGTTGCCCCCCGTAACAGTAATTAGACTACTCAGCTAGCTGT